>DASRZD010000321.1:0-14343 GCA_035686805.1 Armatimonadota bacterium | reverse complement strand
TGCCTCCAACAGCGTTCGGGTCAAATTGTACTGCTATCTTCGCTCGTCCAACCAATACAGGAATGTAGACCTCCGTAAGGTCACTGCGAACTGGAATGAGGGAACTGCCACCTGGACCAACATGAGCGGCAACTATTCCGGAACCTTTGCCACAGCTTCCGTCGGCCCAGTAGGAGACTACACTTGGTCGTGGAACGGATACACCGCCGGACTACCGGAGCAAAGTCGGGGCGTTCAGGTCTACAACCAAGCGGAGACTGAGGCGTCTATGGCAAAGATCTTCAACGACCGAGAGAACTATGGGGCCGTTGGTATCTACCCACGGTTGGAGGTTGACTACTATGACATTGTTGCTCCCACAAACTGCAGCATCATCATCAACAGCGGAGCTGCATATACCACAGACACAGCAGTCACTCTGACCTTGTCGGCGACGGACTTCCCGAGCGGCATGTCGCAGATGCAGTTCAGCACCGACGGCGTCAACTACTCTACTGCGGAAGCTTATGCGACGAGCAAGAGCTACACGCTTCCGGAGGGCGACGGATTGAAGACCGTATACGTCAAGTACAAGGACATTTCGGGCAACTGGTCCGCTCCGGTGTCCGATACTATAACGCTTGATACTTCTCTGCCTACGGGAACCATTGAGATCAATGGCGACGCGGCCTATGCATCCTCAAGCCCCGTTACACTGACCTTGACTTCAATGGATGCCGCGCAAATGCAATTCAACAACGAGAACGGCCCGTGGAGCGATTGGGAGGCTTACGGCGCAAGCAAGAGTTGGCCGCTGAGCGATGGCGATGGCGCGAAGATCGTATATGCGCAGTTTAAGGATGCCGCCGGCAATGTCTCCGACACGGTCAGCGACGAAATAACCCTGGATACGACAGCCCCATCGGCAGCCACGGTAACGGATGAGGGCGCGTACACCCCATCGATGAGCGAACTCATCGCCAACTGGTCCGGTTCGACCGACGCCGAATCGGGTGTCAGCGGGTACCAGTATAGGATCGGCACCACCCCGGGAGGGAATCAGGTGGTTGACTGGACGCCAGTCGCCGGCACGACCGTCACGGCGACCGGTCTTACGCTTAGCAGCGCGAACACCTACTACTTCAGCGTTCAGGCTCAGAACGGCGCAGGACTATGGAGCACAGCGGCCAACTCCGACGGCATCGAGCCCGTGGACGATACCGGGACCATTGCCGATGCCAAGGGGCTTGAGGACGGCCCGACCAACGGTGTGGTGGCTCTCCTTGACAAAGTGGTCACCGCCGATTTCGGCTCGTACTTCTATATTGAGGAGGCTGATACCTTCTCCGCAATCCGTGTAGAGGCCGACGGCCCCGCAAAGGGAACTACCGTCAGCGTGGCCGGAGTGATGAGCACCTCGGACAACGAGCGGCGTATAGCCACTGCCACAGTCAAGGAAGGCATCGCAGGAACGATTCCGCCCGCCAGGTATATGAGAAATGCCTCGGTCGGCGGCGATGCTTTCAACGCGTACACCCCGGGATTGCCCGGCAAGTGGGGGCTGAACAACATCGGACTGCTGGTTGATGTGGTGGGCATGATGACCTACGTGGACACGGGCTACATGTACATAGATGACGGAAGCGCCCTGAACGACGGTTCGGGCTACACGGGCCTCAGGGTGGATACTTCGATGCTCAGTCCGACAAAGGCCGCCGAGCTGATTAGCGGGGACTATGCCGTTCTGAAAGGCATTGTTTCGACCGAGCCTTCGCTAAGCGCTCCGGTCTTGAGACTAAGAGAAGATGCGGATGTCGTGTCGCTCTACGACGTTACTGAGTGACATCCCGCATGAATAACGAAAAAAGGGCTGCCCGAACATGGGCAGCCTTTTTTCATGGAGACGCGAGTGAAAAGAAGAGAAGTCATAAAGGGTATCGTAGTCGGAATGGGGGCGCTCGGAATGGGGGGAATAGTGACCGGCGAGGAGAAGAGCAAGCAGCCGCCAAAGCCCGTCGAGCGGGATAAAATCAAGTTCTGGCTTGAAACAGCCCTGAAAAGGGTCTTCCCCAATTCCCCCGCCGGGAGCGCTGGCCTCCTGGAGCTTCATACCGGGCTGAACGAGCGGATCTCCTTCCAGGCATGCTTCCGCAATGAGAAGACCTCCTCCATTCGGGTGCGAGCGTCCGTCGAGGGCGCGGACGATTGGAAGCCCCTGATCCGCCGGGTGGGGTTCGTTCCACTTCAGCAGTTGAACACCGATGTCCCGGAGGATGAGTTGGACGGCATCGGCTTTGTGCCGGGGCTCGTGCCTGATCCGCTCTACCCCGAGGAGACCGCTCACATCGGGCCTCAGGCGAACGGCGTATTCTGGATATCGCTGACGACCGCGGAGAATGCCCAGCCGGGCATCCGCAAGGTGATCGTGCGCCTGACCGTTGAAGACGAGTTTAGCTTCCCGGGGTGGAAAGGCGCTCAGCCGTGGAGCGTCGAGCTTCCGGTTCGGATTCAGGTCTACCCGCTGGTGGTTCAGCCGCGCAAGGATTTCCCGGTCACTCATTGGCTCAACGTCGAATCCATCTGGGACTACTACAAGATCGAACCGTTCGGGGAGAGGTTCTGGGAGCTTGCGGAGGCTTACGTCGCCGACCTCACCGCTCATGGCGTGGACGTGATCTACTCGCCGATCTTCAACAACCGCCATGAGATCATCCCTAGACCGGCACAGCTCTTGAAGGTCAGGCGCACCGATGAGGATGCCTACGAATTCGACTTCGCCGACGTCCGCCGGTGGATTCGCATGGCCCTCAAGCATGGCGCGTGTCACGTCGAATGGACGCATTTCTTCACGCCCGCCCCCACGAGCGCTAAGCACCCCCAGCGCGTTTTCGAGCGATGGGACAAGATGGGGGAGATGCTCTGGCCCCCGGAGATCAGCGCCGTCTCGAATACATATCGCCGGTTCCTGGAGCAGCTCCTGCCGCAGTTCAAGCAGGTGCTCGAAGAGGAAAAGGTTCTGGACCGGTCGCTCTTCCACTGTGCGGATGAACCGGATGGGGACATCCAGATGGCGGACTATCGGAAGGCACGAGGACTGCTGAGGGAGCTTGCGCCATGGATGAAGGTCATGGATGCCATGAGCGATCCTCGATTCGCCACTGACCGACTCACGGATATGCCCGTGCCCAGCATAGTGACCGCGCCGTTGTTCGCGAAGGCAGGCTGTCCCGCGTGGACGTACTTCTGCTGTGGGCCTCGGGGGAGGTTTCTTCAGCGGCTGCACGATACTCCACTGCCGAAGCTCCGCATGGCGGGATGGCTCTTCTACAAGCTCGGGGCGAAAGGCTTCCTGCACTGGGGGCACAACTACTGGTATGTCTTTTGCACCGGCACGATGGGCGATCCGTTCAACGACCCGGCAAACGGCGCGTGGCCTGGACTCCCATACGGCGATTCCGGGGTCGTGTATCCCGGCCCGAACGGGCCGATAAGCTCCATCCGCTGGGAGGTTTTCTCCGAGAGCCTGCAGGACTATGCGCTCCTCCAATCCGCCGGTGTGAAGCCGGATGACCCCATGCTGGCATCACTGGAAAGCTACGAAGTCTTCCCCAAGTCGGAGGATTGGCTGGCAGAGGCCAGGAAGCAGATACTGATGAAGAAGGCCGGGGCAAAGTAGCTGCTCCGGCCTCCGAATCGAATGTTTTAGACTGAGACTATTTCCTGCGCCTGAAAGCGACCCCCAGAATTCCGCTGAGACCCGAAAGGATCACCAGGATGCCGGACGGCTCGGGTACGGTCGTCAGCTCGAACGCCATGTCATGTCCGCCGCAAGGGATGAACCAGGATGATTCCACTCCCTTCTTCATCACTCCTATGTCGTTGTGGATGGTGGTGGTTTCATGCCAGCCCCACTGCTTTTCCAAATCGGGAAGGATCGCCTGGATCGAGAGCCAGTATATGGTGTCCTGCAACTGGTTAAACTGGTCGTTGGTCGAAAGATCGATGTCATACTTGTAGACATCATGGGTAAGAAATCCCGACGGATCAGTAACCTGGAAAGCGGGAGTCTCGTTAGCGTTGCCGGTGATTGAAATCGGCTTGATCATCGTGCCTGGATGGCTGTATGGATTCTGCGCGCTCGCCGGAACGTCAGTCCAGATGGCGATGTTGAAACCCACAATGCCGCCTGCCGGGGCGTTGGGCCGCGAGTCTGAATAGTCGGCATAAGGCTCTCCCGGGTAGGGCGTCCAATATGAACCCCACCAGTGTATATCCGTTACCGTGCCGGTAGCGTTGCACAGCCAGTCATCAGCCATAAGGGATTCGTAGATGTTTGGCCCACCTGTCGGCGGCTGCTTGGTCTCAGACGAGAGATCATAGCTCCATTCCATGTTCGGCGGCTGGCTGTACTTCACCGCGCTCGGCGGCGGAGCAACGGCCAGACACTGAACTGCAAACAACATGAGTGCTGCGATCATGCAGAAACGAAGCCATTTCATAGCGATTTCCCCCTAGTTTAGAAATTTCCCCAGCGCTGACGCGTACTGCTCAATAGGCTTGGGCTCATCATTGACATACAACCGCGCAATGGCGCCTGGACTTTCAAGAGCATCTACGGCAAGATTCGTGCCAAAAGCGCCTTTGAGGTAAAAGAGGCACGGCTTTTTCGCTACAAGGGCGCTTGTCAGCCGTTGACACTCATCGGACCTGCTGATATAGTGTTACCGGCAGATTGCCGTATTCCCCGAAGAAGCGGAAGGAAGTCATGAACTCGGATATCGCCTCTCTCATCGCCGGCTGGTCGGAGGAGACCGCTGACTTGCTGGCAACCCTCATCACATTTCAGAGCACAGTCGGAAACGAACAGCCTGTTCAGGAGTATCTCGCGGATTACGCGGGCAAGCTCGGACTTGATCCGAGGCTGGTCCCTATTCACCCCAACATCGAGTCTGATGAGGATTACACCCTCGTCCCAGGCCATAAGGGTTATGAGGGACGAGCAAACCTGGTTATTACGATTCCCGGAACAGGCGGCGGGAGGAGCATCATCCTCAACTCCCATGTGGATGTCGTCCCTGCGCCGAAAGAGCTTTTCCAGCGGAAGATCGAAAATGGGATCGTTCATGGCCGAGGGGCATGCGACGCGAAGGGAAATGTGGTGACCATCCTCCTCGCGCTGAGAGCATTGAAGGAGGCGGGGATTCGCCTGAGGGGCGATGTGATCGCCTCGTTCGTGATCGAGGAGGAGGCAGGTGGGAACGGCGCTCTGTCTTTCATCATGGACGGCCATCGAGCCGACGGGGTGATCGTGCTCGAATCCACGGACCTGAACGTTGCTTCCGCCAATCGGGGAGCAGTTTGGTTTGACCTCGGGATCGAGGGCAAATCCACCCACATGGGCCGATGGCGCGAGGGAGTGAACGCCATCGAGGAGATGATGGAGGTCATTCGGATTCTCAAAGATTACGAGCATCACCTAGTAGCCGAATCGGTGGGGGATCCCCTATTCCCCGACCCCGCGGCGAGTGTCAAAGTCAATATCGGCATGATAGAGGGCGGCGACTGGCCCTCGATGGTGGCGGGGCACTGCCGAATCGAGGGGGGAATCGGCTTCCTGCCGAACAAGCGGCTCTCGGATATCCGGACGGAGGTTCGTGAGGCGATCGAGCATAATGCCGGCGAGTGGGCGAAGAAGCACTATGAGCTGGCTTTCAAGCGGCTGCATAATGAAGCATACGGCATACCGCCGGATCATCCGTTGGCGGTGACTCTTCGGGATTCGGCCCAGTCGGAGATCTTCGGGATGACGGCGTCGTGTGATGCAAGGCTTTTCTGGCATCGAGGAGGCATGCCGACGGTCGTCTTCGGCCCGGGGAAATTCCCATATGCGCATGCGAATGATGAACAAATCTCGGTGCGCGACATAGATTTGAGCGCACGGATACTGGCTGAGTTCCTGGAGCAGTGGTGTGGCCGGGCAACATGACGGAGTGTTGGAGTGATGGAGTACTGGAGTAGTGGAGGGAGCGTATGGTTAAGATAGCAGTTATCGGAGCGGGCAAGTTTGGCGAAGTTCATCTCAAGGTCTTTAAGCAGCTCGAGATGCTTGGGGTCGCCGAGCTTAGGGCCTTCTGCACGATCAAACAGGAAGAGATTGACGAGTTCGAGCCCAAGTATGGGGTGAAAGGGCATAAGGACTACAAGGAGATGCTGGAGACGGTTGATCTCGACGCCGTCAGCGTCGTGACGCCGGACTTCCTCCATCGGGAGATTGCCGTCTATGCCGCCAATCAGGGCAAGCACATCCTGGTCGAGAAGCCGCTGGATGTGACGGTCGAGGGCTGCCGGGAGATCATCGAGGCGGCGAAGAAGAACAAAGTCCTGCTCCAGGTTGACTTTCACAAGCGCTTCGACCCCGATCACATGGGAGTCGAGGCCGCGGTCCGCGAAGGGAAGATCGGCCAGCCGCTGTATTGCAGTGCGTACATGGAAGACCGGATCGTCGTGCCGGTGGATTGGTTTCCCGGATGGGCGCCGAAGGGCTCGCCGGTGTGGTTCCTGGGAAGCCACTTCGTGGACCTCCTTCGGTGGATAGTCAAGTCCGACGGCGCCACGGTTTATGCGTCAGGGAGCAAGAAGACCCTGCTGCCGGACTATGGGATAGATATGTATGACTCGGCCAGCGCGCTCATTACCTTCAAGGATGGCACGGCTTTCAACCTGGACGTCTCGTGGATCTTACCGAGAAGCTTCGAAGCCGGTGTGAATCAGGGAATGCGGATTGTCGGCACGAAAGGGCTCTGGGAGGTTGACAGTCAGTATCGCGGCGACCGGTCATGCACCGAGAGCGAGGGCATGCGAACCTGGAATCACAACTTCATGCGCGAGGAAACCGACAAGCAGGGCCGAACCATATACAGGGGCTATGGGGTGGAGAGCATCGCCGACTTCGCCTACAATGTGAAGTTCCTCAAAGAAGGCGGCAGCCTCGAACAGCTTTCGGGCAAGTACCCCTCGGGCGAGGACGGCCTCGAGGTGACGAGGATCTGTGCGGGGATCATGAAGAGCATCGAAACGGGGGGAATGGTGAGGCTGTAACTTGAAGTTGCATTTTGCAACATCAAGTCGAGTTTGAGGTCGCAAATTGCGACCTCAAGTTCACTCGGCAAGGAAGTTTGAGGTCACAAATTGTGACCTCAAGTTGGGAGGTCAGGTTGGCTGTCATTGAAAAGGGCGACAATATAGGGCAGTCTTTGGTGCCAGTGGAAGCGATTGCACAGGCGATTCTCATGCTGCGTGGGCAGAGGGTGATCCTGGATGCAGATCTGGCGAGGCTGTACGGAACCACTACCAAGCGCTTGAATGAGCAGGTACGTCGAAATGCTGAACGATTCCCATTAGATTTCGTGTTCCAACTTACTGAAGAAGAGACAGAATCTTTGAGGTCGCAAATTGCGACCTCAAAGGGCCGTGGCGGCAGAAGATACCAACCGTACGCCTTCACTGAGCACGGGGCGCTTATGGCTGCGAGCGTCCTGAATACCCCTCGTGCGGTGGAAGTGAGCGTTTACGTCGTCAGGGCATTCATCCGATTGCGAGAGATCCTATACAGCCATGCCGACCTGGCGCACAAACTCGATGAGCTGGAGAGACGGGTTGACAGGCATGACGAGGAGATCGGCGCGCTAATCGAGGCGATTAGGCAGTTGCTTGCGCCGCCGGATTCGCCGAACAGGAAGCTGGGCTTTCGCCTGAAGGAGCGCAGGGGCAGATACTACGTGAACAAGAGGAGTACTGAGGCATGATACCAAACATCAAGACCGAGTTACCGGGCCCGGAGGCACGGAAGTATATCGAGATCTCGAAGAAGTATGAGCCGAATTCCATGTCCGACCAGGTTCCGGCCGTTTGGAGCAAGGGCCGAGGAGCGGTCGTGGAGGATGTGGACGGCAATGTGTTCATTGACTTCACCTCGGGCGTGCTGGTAACGAACATCGGCCACTGCCATCCGAAGCACACAGCGGCGATTCAGGAACAGGCCGCTGAGCTCATGAACGCCTATGACTTCGTCAATCCCTGGCGTGCAAAGCTGGCACAGAAGCTCGTCGAGATCACCAGCCCGAACCTGGATAAGGCGTTCATTCTCTCGACCGGCGGCGAGGCGACCGAGGCGGCGATCAAGGTGGCGAGGAGATATGCCGGCAAGTATGAGATCATCGCGTTCCACGGCGCATTCCACGGGCGGACGTATATGGCGATGAGCGTCGGCGGCAAGCAGGGCGTGAAGAGACATTTCGGGCCGATGGTTCCGGGAATCCTTCACGCGCCGTTCTGCTACTGCTACCGGTGCATATTCGAGCAGACATATCCCGAGTGCGACATGACGTGCCTGAGGTACCTCGATCGCATGCTGGAGACGGAGAGCACGGGATCGGTGGCGGCGCTGATCACTGAATCATATCAGGGCGGCGCGGGCTCGATCATCCCCCCGGGGAACTATATGCAGAGGCTGAAGAAGTGGTGCGAAGACCGCGATATCGTCTTCATCCTGGACGAGGTGCAATCGTCGTTCGGGCGAACGGGCAAGATGTTCGCCTACGAGCACTGGGGGATTCAGCCGAACCTCCTCTGCCTGGGCAAGGGAATCGGAAGCGGAGTGCCGATCTCGGCGCTGGTCGGGGAATCGCGGATACTCGATCCTCTCGAGCCAGGGAGTATGTCCAGCACCAACGGCGGCAATCCTCTCTCCTCAAGGGCGGCATTGACCTCCATTCAGATCATCGAGGAGGAGAAGCTCGCTGACCGGTCGGCCAGGCTGGGCAAGATGATGCTCGTCCGCCTGGATGAGATGAAGGCGAAATACGAGATGGTCGGCGACGTGCGAGGCATGGGCCTGGCGGTCGGGGTGGAGATCGTGACGGACAAGGCCAGCCGGAAGCCGGACGCCGAGATGACCAGGCGCATCACTCAGGAGGCGTTCAATCGTGGGTTGATCATGATCGCGCCGATCGGCTTCTATGGCAATGTCATCAGGATCGCTCCACCGCTGGTGATAGAAGAAGAGCACATGATGAAGGGCCTGGATATCATGGAAGAGGCGATTCGAAAGCTCTCTTGATGAGAGCTTGGAGTAATGGAGTAGTGGGCGTTACCGACCTGCAGAGACGATTGGCCGAACTAGATGCGCTGGTGGACGTGGAGCATGTGAGGGCGTCCGAACAGCTTCAGCTCAATGCGCTTTCATACCGGGAGGTAGAGCGGCTGCCGGCGATCGACCCGTCGCCGGTTCAGGGATGGCAGACATTCCCCTACTCCGAGGCCTTCCACGACCCCGAGAAGATGCTCATCAATGAGCTGGCGGGAGTGTATGTGGGGGCGAAGCTGAAGGACGACCGCTCGTATACCATCCGCGCGAACTACGGAGTCGGGGGAGTCGCCTCCTTGTTCGGCTGCAAGACCTTCCTCACCATGAACAACATGCCCTGGTGCGAGCCATTGACCGAGCATGAGCTCCTGGAGGCTCTCGATCGGGAGACCGACATAAGCGCCGGCCTCGGGGGAAGGGTCTTCGAGACCGAGCGGTTCTACCTCGATGTCTTGTCTGAATACCCCAATATCCGCGAGGCGGTTCGGATCTACGTGAGCGATACTCAGGGGCCGTTCGACATCGCCCACCTGGTGATCGGCCACCGCATCTACACAGACATCTACGACAACCCCGAACTCGTGCATCGAGTGCTCGAGAAGGTGACCGACGCCTACATCCGATATACCAAGGCCCAGAAGGAGATCATCGGCGAGGGCACTGATCGCCACAGCCACTCGCAGGCGACCATTCCCGGCGGCGTCAGGATCTGCGAGGACTCGCCCACAAATCTCTCTCCCGCCTCCTACCTGGAGTTCTGCCGCCCGTACAATGAGCGCATCCTAAAGGAATTCCGGGGATGGATCCACTACTGCGGCAATGGACGCCAGATATTCCCCCACGTGATCTCCACGCCGGGGCTCACAGGCATCAATTTCGGCAACCCGGAGATGCAAGAGCTGAGCGCCGTCTATGACGAGGCGAGCAGTCGCGGCATAGGCATTGTCAGTTGGAGCGGGCTTTTCACCCCCGAAGACGAAGCCCGGATGACTACCGGCATCACCCTCATCAGAAGACCGAACTAGCCACACCAGCTATTCCACCAGCAAAACCGGTATATTTCTCAGGGAAGACGCTGCCTCCACATGGCATAATTCCTAGTAGAGATAACTGGTTGCCTCGCCCGAAAGAGGCAAACCCCGGGAAACCGGGGGACGCAAAGCCATGGGTCTGAACCGGCGATGGGCGACAAGGATGTCGGCCGTACCGGATGACTGCCAGGCTGCCGAAGCTAGGCGTTCATCGGTCTGGGTTCTGCGTTCTCGGTTGCTGGTTACAGTATACGATGGACGCCGGACGCTGAGCGAACAAGCTACGGCAGCCTGGTTGCTTATGAATATATCTGAGCCGGGAGTAGATGGATGATGCAGAGAAGTCAGCTTGCTAGTACCGCATTCGGCATTCTATGGCTGGTGATTTTCACCGTATTCTCGTTCGGGTCCAGCGCCGTGAACGGTGTGGTAGTCTACGCGTTTCTGGCGGCATTTGTCGGCCTCAGACGGGCGAGACTCATCCATGGAGACGACATGGCGGTTGCGGCATCACTGGCTTATGGTGCGGCGTTGAACTACGGACCGGCCGCCGGAGCAATCGCCGGGGCGCTGGCATGCCTTGCCCAGAGCATTGATTCCCACGGAGTACCCACACCCCGACTTCTTGCCAAGACAGCGGCAGTGACGGCAGTCGGTCTGACAGCGGGCTACGCCTATGCCGCCATCCATGTTCCCACCTTCAACGTCCTGTTCAGCATCGGAGCGCTTATTGTGCCTGGCGTCGCATTTGCCGTAATGCTTCCGGTGACAGGATTTCAGGCGTTGCGGGATAAGTCACGAATGAGAGAGATGGGGCTGGGATTCGGGTTGGCCGTCGTAGTCCGCTTCACGTATACGCTTTGCCCATCCGAGTTGGTGCTGCTGGCAGGACCGGTCGTGTATCTGACTAAGCAGCTTCTCGATGATCTGCTTGCCAGCGACAAGTTCGGAGACCGGCCGCAGGATCTGTCAACAATGTATGCAGAGGCTATCAACGCCCTCGTGGCGGCGATAGACGCCCGGGACCGGTTCACCCGCATGCACACTACCAACGTCCTGAAGCTATCGCTGGCCATAGGCCGGCGGATGAACCTCTCGTCGTCTGATCTGGAGGCGCTGAAGCTCTCCGCGCTGTTCCATGACATAGGCAAGCTGTGGGTGCCGGAGCACATTCTACTGAGGCCCGGTAAGCTCGACCCTGAGCAATTCGCAAAGATGCAAGACCATCCGGCCATGGGGCAAAAGATACTCGACAAAGTCCATTTCCCGTGGCCTATCGGCGGCATTATCCGCGGTCATCATGAATGGTGGGATGGAACAGGCTATCCGGATAAGCTAAGAGGCGACCAGATACCCCTGGGGGCGCGGATTTTGTGCCTTGCCGACGTGTTCGAGGCCATGACCTCCAAGCGCCTGTACAGGGAGCGGAATACAGTTCAGGAGACTCTGAAACATATCAGGGAAGCAACGGGAACTCACTTCGATCCGGCGGTAGTGCAAGCTTTCATGCAAGTGATCGCTGAGCAGGATTTGCCGGGGCTCGATATGGGCAAGGCTGACGACCAGCCGGGCCCCGTTCCGGACAGGGCCAGCGCTGAGGAGATCTCTCGCACGAGCAGCGAATTCGTTGCAATCTTCGAGATCGCGCAAACTGCGAGCACTTCACTGGATATGGAGAAGGTTCTCCATCTTCTGGCCAGCAAGATAAACAGCATGATGGCCAGCTCGACGACGGTGATCTTTCTTCTCGACAAGGAGACCAGAAAGCTGGAGGCGAAGGTCGCCAGCGGCGCAAATGCGCAGTACTTCGTCGGCGCTCATGCAATGTTGGGTCGCGGGCAGACCGGCCGTGTTGCGGAAACCGGTCAGGCCTCTATCGCTGAATATGATAGAACCGACATCACACTCGCGGGCTCGACCGGGAAGGTCAATGACTGGATAAACCCGTGGAATACCATGATCGTTCCGATCATGATTGAGGAAGAGGGTATAATCGGCACCATCAACTTGTATCATGTGAAAGGGCGAACCTTCTCGGATGAAGACGTTCGGCTGCTGACCGCGGGTGCGCCTCAGGTTGGGAGGGCCGTTCAGAACGCACTTCTGTTCAAGCAGACGACCGACTCGGCGTTGACCGATGCTATCACCGGTCTGCATAACGCAAGGTACCTCTTCATCAACATGGAGGAAGAGCTGAAGCAGGCTAAAATCATGAAGAAGCCTCTTTCCATCCTCTGCATTGACCTGGACAATTTCAAGATGGTGAACGATATGCTGGGTCACCAGACGGGAGACACAGCGCTGAAGAACATGGGCCGGCTTTTCCAGCAGCAGGTTCGGGATTCCGACATCGTGTGCCGATATGCCGGAGACGAGTTCATGATTGTCCTTCCAGGCATAAATAGAATGGATGCGCTGGTGACCAAACGGCGGATAGAAGTGGCGGCAGATCACGAAACGGCCTATGGAACCGGCAACAATTTGGTGCGGGTCGGCGTCAGTATAGGTGTAGCGAGCTTCCCGGAGGATGGCGATGATGTACACACATTGATCGCCCGGGCAGACGTGAATATGTATGCCGATAAGAGGCAAAGAAAACAAAGGAACGCTGCATAGAGATGGCTGGATCTCAGGTGGTTAAAACGTCCGATACTATGGGACAGACAAAGCGCTTTGCTTTGGCCAAGGAAAGCTACATAATCCTGGTGATATGTCTGCTCGACATGGCATTGACAGGCTGGCTGCTGCACACCAAGCGCGCAATTGAGGGCAATCCGATCATGTCCTTTTACCTCCAGGACGGCATAGGGATGATGATCGCCGCGAAGTTGGTCCTGATCGCGATGCCTCTTTTCATCGCAGAGTGGGCGCGCAGATATCGGCCGAGGTTCGTTCACCGGGCGCTTCGGATAGCGATTGCCATCTACATTAGCCTATACCTCATCGCGTTCCTAAACGCGGGGATACTGGCGTGCGAATACTCCCCTGCACTTCAACTGCTTAGAAGGTAGCAGGCCTCTCGAAGGATTTCAGGACGGCTTGGCCGAACATGATGCCGTACCCCGATGAGATCAACCAGAATCTACTCCATAATAGCGGCATTTCTCATCACGTTGGCGGTCCTATCACGAGGAGGGGCGAAGCCTGTGAGCCGGCGGCCAATTGTCATGGGCTGGATTCTTTCGCCTTACGACACGAGGTCCCAATACAAGACCATGCGCGAGCATGCGGATGTCATCACCCATCTATCGCCGACTCGAATCCGCATCAACGACTCGGAAGGCAATGTGGTTTGCGGCAAGGATAACTATACCCTGGGTTTCTCGAAGAAGAACGGGATCGCTGTCCTTCCGCTTGTGGCGAATGGTGACTTCAGCCAGGACATCGCCCATGCGGTCTTCGCCGACCCTGCGAAGCGGACGAAGGTAGTGGACCAGCTTCTCACCATCATCAAGCGTTGGAAATGCCCCGGGATCAACGTTGATCTGGAGAACCTGAGTGCGCAAGATCGGCCGCTGCTGAATGCGTTCATGCAGGAACTCTGCGATAAGTTCCATGCCGAGGGTCTGGTCGTGACGATTGACGTGGCCGCCAAGACTCGCGATGCGCCTGAGGCTTATTGGGCGGGGGTGTATGACTATGCATACCTGGGGAAGTGCAGTGACCTGGTGATGCTCATGTGCTATGACGAGCACTGGAGCGGCGGATCTCCAGGGCCGGTAGGGTCGAAACCCTGGATACGAGACTGCCTGAAGTATGCAACCAGCGTCATGCCGAAGGACAAGGTCGTACTCGGCGTGCCGTTCTACAGCTATGACTGGCCTGAGGAGGGGCGCGCAAGGTCCTACACCAGCAAGGGCATATTCAAGCTCATTGCGAGCAAGAAGCCGACCATCCAGTGGGACAACAAGGCCAAGAGCCACTGGTTCGAGTATGCGGATGATGACGGCAACAAGCGGACGGTCTGGTATGAGGATTGCGAGAGCCTGAAGCACAAGCTGGCTTTGGCGCAGGAATTCGGCGTGGCGGGGGTCTCCATCTGGCGCCTCGGGGATGAGGATCCCGATTACTGGCCGCTCCTGGCAAAGTACCGCAAGGGTGAGAAGATGCTGTGAGTAAGAGGATACACTCCCACACTCTGATTGACTACCCACCTCCAAACTGCTGCCATTGAAGCACCATGGATGT
>DASRZD010000320.1:0-3907 GCA_035686805.1 Armatimonadota bacterium | reverse complement strand
TACAGGACAAACCTGTTCATACGGTGTGTTTGCACCGCATGCATGCCGAGTAAACCAAGAAACCAAAGTCTGTAAAACTTGTACGACTTGGGAGCAAACACCAGGAAGACGATGAGGCATGCCGTCAGGGTGGCTGCTATCGGCAGGCCCCGCCGGTGGCCTAGATATAGGACTATGCCGAAGGCCAGAACAGCCGCTATGGACACCAGGTGGTGCAGGAGAGGAAGATAGGGCTGAGGAACTACCAGCCTGCCAAGCACGGAGGCGACATTCACACCCTCGATTGACAGGCCCTGCTTGACTACCGGATCAAGCAGATCAGCGCCCTTCAGGTAGAATGGGACACAAACCAGGGCACCAAGTCCGAGTACTACGAGGGCATCTCGTGCTTTCGTCTTGCTGTACGCATAAACCGCCGCCATTCCGATGGCAGTAGTGTACTTCGTAATCAGAGTGCCAAGAACCAGCACGATGGGATTCAGCCACTTGGAGCCGGTCATGTAAAGGTAGACGGCTAGGAGCAGCAGGGCGGAGACGACCGTTTCATCCTGACCATAGCGTGCGGTGATAATCCAGATAGCCGGATTCCATACATAGAGCCATGCCACGTTCATGACACTTTCGGGACCAAGCAGCCGGCGGGTGATCTTGCACAGCAAGATCAATGTCACGATGTCAAGCAGAATGAACAGCAGTACCGGGGAGGCGATGTAACTCCAGATGCTGTAGCATGCCGCCATGAGATACGGAAACAGAGGAGCATGATCGCATCGGAATTCGGCATACGGAATTTTCCCGGCGAGCGCCCCCTGACCTTCCCATTGATACCATAGCAGGTCCCCACCAATCTTCCGGTCGCTCAGCACGATGTAAATCACGTAGAACAGGACGAATCTGGTAAGGATGTACACGCCTACGGCCAGGGGCAGTCGCCACTTCTCTATACGTTTGTAGACTGCCGGCTGAAAGGACACGGCAAG
Source organism: Armatimonadota bacterium (assembly GCA_035686805.1). Taxonomy (GTDB): domain Bacteria; phylum Armatimonadota; class UBA5829; order DTJY01; family DTJY01; genus DASRZD01. The sequence goes on along the minus strand of DASRZD010000320.1, from coordinate 2,927 downwards.
CGCAATGCCCGCCAGCCAGGCGGGAGCGATTGACATGATCATCAGAACCGGACTCTTGGCTAGGAATGATGAAGATAGGCCCATATCCTTCTCCTGTTCTCATGCGATACGATGCCTTATGCGTATGCCGGGTCTACGATGTAGCGGTCGGCTTGCCATGTTTGGGCGTAAACCAGGAGCCACGAACTGCGTGCCAATACCAGCGCATATACTTCGGCAACCATTTCTTAAGCTGGAACCGGGATTTCCCGGCCACGCGGTCGGTCCACGTGCAGGGGACTTCGCCGACCTTCAATCCCCGCAAGTGCGCTTTCACAGTAAGCTCGAGGCCGAGCTCGAATCCTCCATCGCTCTCGATCTCCACAGACTGCAGATACTCCTTCGAGTATAGTCTGAAGCTGTTTGTAGCGTCGCGTGTTCCCAATCTTACAAGGTAATGCAGCGACGCGCCCGCCAATCGCGACAGCATCTTCTTCACGAAGGGTCCACCGATCTGTTTGCCGCCCTTCATATAGCGAGAGCCGGCAACCACCCGGCATCCCTGCTGGAAGAGCTGCAGCATTTGAGGGACGCAGGACAGATCGTCGGACAGGTCGGCCATTACTACGATCACAGCCGGCTTTGTCCCGGCGCTGAACCCGCTCTTGATTGCTCCAAGCGGTCCACGGCCGTACTGGTTCTTTACCAGCCTCAGATTCGGGAACTTCGACATTCGCTCGCGAACGGCGGGCAGAGTATTATCCTCATCGAAGTCGTAACAGATCAGTATCTCGGCATCCGTTCCGATATCCTTTTCGACAGCCTCAAAAAGAGCAGGCATGTTATCGGCTTCGTTGTATACGGGGACAACCAGCGACAGGTCGCTCAGCGGCATCAGAATACACCTTGGTCTATTTGCGCCTTGATCCAGGGAATTACCTCGTCGAGCATCTGATCCAGCGTTGTAGAAGCCTCGAATCCCAGCAACCTCTTGGCCTTGGTGACATCGGGCACGCGTTTCTGTACGTCGTAAAGGAAAGGCTCCACGCTCGTGTAGCGGAACGGTTTGCTGTCGCCGTGAATCTTCTTCCAGACTAACTCCGCAAGCTCCAGCACATTGGTCGAGACCGCGGTCGAAAGGTTGAAATCCTCGTTGACGGCCGCAGGGCTCTCCATCGCCAATCTGATACCGTGGGCCAAGTCGCCGCCATACGTATAGTGGCGGATCTGGTTTCCGCTGCCGAGGATCTCCAGGGGATCCTGGCCTTTCAACACTTTCTGTACCAGGTCTGGAACCACGTGGCTGAGTGCAAGCTCGACGTTGCCTCTTCTTACGCTGACATCGCTCACCGCGCGCTTCTCGCCAATCCCAACGCAATTGAACGGCCTGACGATGGTGTACGGGAGTTCATATTGCTCCCAACCTCCCTTGGCATAATATTCGCATGCCAGTTTTTGGAACCCATAAGTGGAAAGCGGCGGCGGACATTTCAGTTGGTCGCCCTCTACGGAAGGATACTTAGTCGTGCTTTCGAATACCATTGACGAGGAAGCGACCATGATTCGGGACAAGGATTTCTCTTTGAACGCCCAGATTGCCGCGTCAAACGTGCTTGCCATGATCCTGTCGTTTTCCGCCAGCAGGTCGTAGGCAAACTGATGGAAGTACGAGATTCCCCCAATCATTGCGGCGATGGCAACAAGCTGATCGCAATCAGATACCAGTGACTTCAGCAGTTCAAGATCCTTACAATCTCCCCGGACAAACGTATAGCGCGGATGGTTGTCATAGCTCTTGACTACCTCACCGTACTTGGACAAGTTGTCTAAGCCGACAACCTCATGCCCGGCACTCAGCAGTTCCTCAACCAAATAGCCTCCCAGGAATCCGGATGATCCAGTAACCAATGCCTTCATGCAATCAGCCCACCCTTCCCATAAGAATTCCAGATGTCTATCAGAGGTTTGTTCTTCGTGTCAAGGTCCGCATATACTTCGTGCGGCGCCCCGACAATCAGGATATCGCTCTTGGCGACAACCTGCTCCACGGGCACTATACGCTCATCCTGTACATAAGGATCGGTTATCAACACTTCCTTACATTCGATCTCCAGTATCTTCCTGAGCTTGTATGCCAGAGACTCACGGGAATCGTCCGAACCACCCTTGAACGCCATTCCAAGTATGCCGGTGACCATGTCCTGAAGAGGATACCGCTGTCTCAAGCAGTTCACTATATAGGCGGGCTGTCCCTCATTGACCAGCATGGCGGCATGGCCCAGGAAGAAACTGTTATTGCTGAAAGCCGCCAACTGCATCGTGTCTTTGAACAGACATGGCCCTGCTGCAAACCCCGCCTTCGGCAGGTCTTTTGCCCTCGGGTAGTTGTGAGTGATGGCTTGATGGATCTTATAGTAATCCAGGCCATGATCATTAGCGATGCCATAGAATTGGTTCGCAATAGAGAACTTCATGTACCGCCAGACATTGGTAAACAGCTTGGCGAGCTCTGCTTCCATAGGCGTGAGCTCGATCACATCGTCTGTGAAGGAGGAGAAGAGCTTTCTAGCGCGGCTCAGTCCCCGCTGGTTGAACCCGGAAACGATCTGCGGCAGTTCGTATGTCTCGCGCAGAGCGAATCCCTCTGCAATGCGCTCCGGACAGAAGGCCACGTCTACCGAGAGGCCGGCATTCCTCAGCAGCCGTTCGATCTTCTTCGATGTGCCGGGATAAACGGTACTGCGGAGGATCAAGAGCTGGCCGTCCTTGAAGTAAGGAAGGTATTCCTTTACTGCCCTGATGATCCCTGAGAAAGAGGGGTTAAGGTGGGCGTCCACCGGAGTACCCATGATGAGGATGACAACATCGCTGTCCGAGATCACATCAGGTGTGGCGCTCAAGTGAAGAAGATCGTTCTTCAGCACTTCTCTTAGCAGTTCGTCAGCGCC
>DASRZD010000319.1:0-3979 GCA_035686805.1 Armatimonadota bacterium | reverse complement strand
AGAATGGGCCCGGGGAGGACGTCGAAGTGGATGCCGTCGTCACTCCAGGCCATGCGCATGGTCTGGAATCCCTGCTTGCTCTCGACCCTCAATATGGCGGCATACCGATCCTCGAACCGCACGACCGCGCTGTTGAAGACGGCACTCGCGCCGGGGATCATCGCCGGGGTGATGATCGGATTGCCTGGATATCGTGTGACTATGTCATCCATGGTTTATCTCCCATTTCCGGTTAGCCATGATGTCCGCCGAGTCCTGCCTCTGGACCGCGGATTCGCAGGGAATGCCAAGAGAATCTATAAGGAAGGCAGGGGGAACCCAACAGGGATAGACATGATGTAGAGGCGGGTGTCTCCTCCCGCCCTCCGGGGCTCTTTGCCGCCGATCAACGGAGATTAACGCCGATGGGATTGTAGCGCCCGCAACTTGCCGGTGCCACTCTGGAGTCGGCGAAGGCCGACTTTGTGCTGTTTCAGCCGTGGGTTTTCCCGCTGTGCGGGATCCCGGACCGTCGGGACAACCGGCGGGGAGTAAGGGAGCATGTTCGGGGGTTTGGGACGCCCCGACCATCGGGGCGGCTACCGGCAGCCAGTCGGCGGAATGGGACGAATTGTGCTAGACGCCTGCCGGCTCGGCAACGTACTTCAGGACTTTGCCTGGTGCGCCGATGAGGAGTGCCTCCGTGCCGGAGTTATCGAGTGCCAGGGCCGCGATAGCGGCGCAGTCCTCCGGGATTACTTCCTGGTAGACCAGTTTTCCTGACGGATCATAGACATAAAGGATGGATCTGTCCCAATTGTGGTACTCAACCAGGATTGCGAGGTGCGGTTTACCTTTCACCAGCGTCACCGGAGTGCCGAATGCATCCCCTAGATCACCGCAGTCCGGAGCGGGCAGCTTGCGGACGGTCCGCGCGTCGAAGTCGAAGAGCCATGTGTAGTTGTCCTCGGCCAGGAGCAGGTACTGCTGCGATGTGTTGGCAGGAAACCGAACGAGCGAAAAAGAGGAGAAATACGGGCCGGGGCTTTCTGATAGTACGGTTTCTCCTGTGGAATCCCTAATCGTGATGTCGCCGCCTGCATTGCTGTGCACGATCTCGTCGCGACCGTCATCATCGGTGTCCACCATCTCGACGTGCCATACATTGCCGTCAGGCTTGCTCCACCGCTTTTTCCCATCTCGGTCCACAAGGTGAACCCCACCGCCGCCGTTAAACCCAACGGCGAACTCTTTGATCCCATCGCCATCCACGTCACCGGCAGCCATATCGTCCACCGCGGATAAACTGCCATGCCGCCAGACGACAGCACCTTGGTGGTTCACCAAAGCCGCCTTGCTGATCCACGAGCCGCGGTTGATGAACTCGCAGACACCGTCGTCTTCCACGTCGATGATAGTCACGCGGTCGAAGTTGCCACCGAGTCCAACGGATGATCTCACGTTCCCTTTCTTGTCCACAAAGATAGCACCATCTTTGCCGGCGATCCCAAGCTCCAGGCCGGGTTTCGGGTCCAGCTCTCCCCAGACGATATCGGTGACTTTCCCCAGAGCGGGGTTTGATAAGAATACGTCCTGCTTGAGGAATCCCTTGCCGATACGCACGCCGGACGTTTTGAGGGCCGCCGGCATCTCGAGGCGGCCGGGCGCCCCGGGGCTGAGAGATCCCATGCGCCGGTACATGATATATCCTCCGATTAACAGCCCGAGGAACGCCAGCACGAGGACGGTTGCACAGCCGATCAAGAATACCTTGAGATTCATGGGTATCTCCCACTTGTTGATTGGTTTCTCTTATTCGGTGCCGGCGGCGAATACTCCTGCTAAGCTATTCGCGGGCCGGCGGGAGGGTCGGTGTGGGATGGATGACGGGGTCGGTGAGGACTTCACCAGGGTGCCGGCCAGTATGACGAGCCGATTGGAACAACGGCGTGTAAGTATGGGGGTATGGGAGTACCCTTGGCCCCAGCACTCGACTAGGCTGCCAGAGCCTGGTCTATCTTCTTCTGGTCGAAGCCGACGATAATGTCATCGTCTATCACGATGATCGGGACTCCGCGCTGGCCGGTGACTTCCACCATTTCCTGGAGCTTGCTCCGGTCCTCGGCGACGTTGAAATCGGTGAATTCGACACCCTTGCCGGCGAGGTATTCCTTCGCCTTTCTGCACCAGGGGCAGGTGGGCGTCGAGTAAACCTTCACATTCTTGTCAGCCAATCTAGTCACCCCTGGTTAGTGTACCCAAAGCAGAGCTTGCTCTAACCATTACCACTCAGGGTCAACTCTCGCGGCATCTCCTGGAGGGTGACGGTGACCGTCATCTTCTTGCCCTTGCGGATGATCCCCAGGGTTGCGGTGTCACCAACTTTGGCGGTGCGAATATACTCCTGGATCGGAGTTCCGTCTTCCATGTCTTTGCCGTTCAAGCTGACGATTATGTCGCCCTTTTGGACCTTGGCCGCCTCGGCGGGGCTGTTGGGCGCGACGGATCCCACAATAACCCCTTTGGAGACCGGGAGATGCAGTTGCTTGGCGATGTCGGGCGTGACGTCGCCGTAGGCAATCCCGATCCAGGGGACGGAGATATGACCCGTGCTTACCACTTGGCTGACCGCCTGCCGAGCCGTGTTGATCGGAATGGCGAATCCCAGACCGCCCTCGCCATCCTGAACACCCACAATCGCCGAGTTCACGCCGATCACTCGCCCGCAGCTATCGAGCAGGGGTCCGCCGCTGTTGCCGGGGTTGATGGAGGCGTCGGTCTGGACGAGATCGCGGAGTGATGCGCCGCCGCCGGGGATCACCCTGTTCAGCGCACTCACCACCCCGACCGTGACCGTTCGCTCGAACCCGAATGGGTTGCCGATAGCGATGGCCTGCTGGCCGACCTGGAGCTTGTCCGAATCGCCGAACGTTACCATCGGCAGGTTGGATCCCTGTATCTGGATGACGGCGATGTCAATTCTGGGATCGGCGCCGAGGATCTTGGCATCCAAAACCCTGCCGTCTGCAAGAGCGACTTTGATAGCCTCGGCATCCTGAACGACATGGGCATTCGTGACTATGAGGCCATCTTTGCTGACGATGAATCCCGAGCCAAGAGCGGCTTCCTCAAGCGGCTTTCCTCCGCCGGGAGACTGCATATTCGAGACGCTGACGACCGACGGGCCGACGGTCTTTGCAACCTGAATGATGTTTCCTTCCGCCCCACAGAGCTCACCTGGAGCTGCCGGTTGGGCCGTGGGCTGGGCCTGACCTGCCGGCTGGCCGACTGCGATGGGTCTGTTACTCGCCGCAAGCAGCACCATGCCGATGGTGACCCCCAAAAGAAACAACACCGCCATGATCAGGATGGCGGTTCGACTGGTCAACGTTCTTGGGTTTTCCAATTCCTTCCTCCTTATGCGAGATAATGGGACATATGGGTCAAATGGGTCATATGACACTGTCAAAGGCGGCTGGCGACCATGCGGAAGTCCTCGGCCATTTGCGCCTCGACTATCGGCTTCTTCTCCCGCCCCATATACCGCATTGCGGGGTGGTATGTAACCGTAGTCGGGATGCCGTTCCGGCCCTCATGCCATTTGCCCCGGCCCTCGGCAAGCTTCAGACTGCGCCCGATGAGCGCCTGGGCGGGAATCAGCCCCAGACAGAGGATGACCTCCGGCGACACAAACCTTAGCTCCTGGTCCATCCACAGCGTGCAAGCCCTGATCTCTTCCGGCCTTGGAGCACGGTTTTGAAGCCCTCGCTCGGTCAGCGATGCGAGACGGCATCTCACGATATTCGTTACCCAGGTTTCTCCACGAGTCAAGCCAGCGTCGGACAGCATCTTATCCAGCGTCTTGCCGGACTTGCCGACGAAAGGGGTTCCGGCCAGATCCTCATCCGCACCCGGCCCTTCCCCGACGATCATCAGGCGAGCAGGGGCGGGGCCGGTTCCGAAGACGACGCGCTTCCGGGTGTAGCAGAGAGGACATCGG
>DASRZD010000318.1:0-6600 GCA_035686805.1 Armatimonadota bacterium | reverse complement strand
ACTCAAGCTCCACCACGGCAGGCCGTAGGTGGCGACATTGATCCCAGCGCTCCACCAGGAGTTTCCAGAGAAGCCGAGGATGTCGCCTACCTTGATACTAGGAAACGTAATCATTGGTGCCGCCTTTTCTCCTGGAGTTATCGAAGCATGGTTCGCACGGTAGGCCGGCTGAGGAAGTCAAAGAGCCCAGCGGCGGAAGGTTCCTCAGCGGTGATGTCTACGCCCTTAGCCGCAGGGTCGTACTCCAGCGGCAAATTGATTTCGCTCATACTCTCCGGTTGATCCGCTTTGGGATCAAACAACCATCGCGCGTCGATGTCATCAGCCCAATCGAGAATTGACCGAATGGGGACCATCCAATGGAAGGAATCCGCGCCACTGAGGCCGAGGGTGATAATGCCGACGAGCCGGCCGTCCTCTCGCATTGCCACGAGACCGCCAGATGAGCCGCCCAATGCGGAGCATGTCACCTGGTCATAAACGCCATGCTCGCTACCGCCGAACTTCGGAATCCTCACACCGAGTCGCGACACGATGCCAGCAGTCAACGAGCACGTCCCGCCAAGATCCTTCCCACCGGGGGCCCCGCAATGAAAGAGTGCTACCCCGGGCATGGGAATCTCATTGTCAAGATAGAAGGTTGCCCCCTGAGTGAACTCGCCGTCAATCCGCACTCGCAGCAAGGCCACGTCTCGCGTAGCATTAACGCTCACCACCTTGGCATCGTACCGGCGCTCGCCAACGACTCGCCCCTCCGACACGCGCTCCTGCACTACCTCGGCGTCTCCGTACGTGACCTGCTTGCGAGTCTTGCCGCTCCCGTCAATCACTTCTCTCACTTTCCGAAGGCCGCTCACGACATGCTCGGCAGTCAGTACCCAGGTAGTCGTCTCCTCCCCGATGGGCACAAGGATGATCGTTCCCGACCCCTGCACGGAGCGATAGTCCCCTGGACAGCAGATATTGACGCTGATCGCTTGCAGATTAGCGCCGACGTGGGTATCAGCCGCCATCACGAAACCACAACTCAATGAGAACAAGATCGCCAGTAGTAACCCAATCCAGCGCGACATTGCAACCTCCTCTTTCTGAAATCAAACAACGAACCACGACACTAACTCAATCGTAATATCTCTCGACCCATATAGCAATTTCAAATTGGTGCAGAATTCCCAGATAAGTCGCCCCCGCACCCGCACATCCCGCAAATGATAGTTGTTTCGTAGCGCCTGATAGCATTTGGCGTCATCTGGCGTCATCTAGCGTCATCTGGCACCCTTTTCGTGTTATTTGATGATGTATGATGCTATCTGGCGCCATCTGACGACTGAAGTTCCGGCAAAGCGTTTTCGACGTATCGCGGATCGGGATACCTTACTAACGGGGGGCGATTGAGCGCGGTCCGCGCTACCCCCGTCATGGCTCTCTCGATTTGCTCTCGCACCTCTTCTGGCTGCCCTGCCTCCATCTTTCGTAGCTTCCCTAGGAGTTTGATAGCCTGGTCGAGTTCATGCAGGTCCGCATTCTTTTGCGGATCAAACTTCGAGTCGCGCGTCGCGGCGGACTTCTTTTGCTGCGAGAGCTGCTTTTGTAAGGCGTACAAGTCTCCAACGCTCTTGGTGTACTCCTTCCTGAGTGTGATCCCCTTCAGCCCCGGCACATCATGCGCAGCCCAAGGATCGCCACTGATAGCCTTCTCAATCGGCTTCTCAACTCTGCTGTACATTCCTCCAGTTAGGCCATCTGCTAAGTGCTCGATTTTCGCGGGACTCAGGTTTACTTTGCCACCACTATAATCGTACATAAACTTGGCAGCGTGCTTCACAAGTGCAGTGTTGTACTCGAAAGCTTGATCAATCGGCTCTAATCTTTGAAGATGCTCCGGTACGATGGCACGCTGCCTAAAATGGTCATAGTTGAACATTGTCTCGAACAGCGAAGTCGCACCCACCGGATACGCATCTGGAACGGCCGTCCTCCATGCCTGTTTGAACCATCTCGTAATTGACTCGGGGTCTCGGTCATATGCGGCATCAAGCATTCGCTCGATTCCAGCAGACAGCAAACCCCATTCATGCGGCCTAGGTATTCGTATAATTGGCCTACCGTCAGAATCAGTGAAAGTCCAGAACCTATCCTGCCATTCCGGCCGCTCCTTGTAGTCGTCATCGTCGTGGCGCAGCCACCAGTACATCAACGCAATCGGAACGATTTGTGTACCAACGCGCAGAAGCGACCTGGCGGGGTGGTCCTTGAATGTTCGGACGAACTTATCCAAGCCTTCCAACTTTGCATTCGAGAAGGGTATCCAATAGTTGAGGTATCTTCCCCAAGGCCCCATCCTGCGAAAGTCAACAGTAACATCATGCGCAGCGTTAATACACTTATAGAGGATTTCCGCCGGTGGTGCTTCTCCGTTCTTGACCCTCTCCAGCCAACCGAACTTATCCAGCATGGCGGCGTACTCCGCGAGGCGCGGAGCGACTTCCGGAGTGCCAGTGATGTTCATACCGACAGTCGCCCAACCATGCCGACCCCTCTTCGCGTAGCGGGCCGCTTGCTGTAAACGGTAGCGATCCAGACCGACATAGGTTGAAAGCTCACCACCCATCCGACGAAATGACTGTACGACCGGATCGCCAGCACCTTGCCCAGTTGCGCGCTGAACCTCAGAGTACACCCACGCACATGCCCATTCGGCAGGATCTACAGCACCCCTCAGGCCCTTCTCGCCTTGCATGAGAAAGGTCTGGTAGTCTTTCGCCGGATTTGTCACCAGCACGAAACTAGGGTTAAGGCGTGTAGCTCCGATCTTTAGCGCACCCATGAAATGACGTGCGCAGGTCGTAGCGATGTCGAGATTATGATGGGTCTCCAACCCGCCAAGCGACTCAAGTAAGTCGGGCCGAATCTGATAATACTCAGCCTTGCCTTCCACCATGTGACGGAACACGGGCTGCCCCCTAATATTAAGCGCCTCGGGACGCCAAACGGTCAGCGCCGTCATCGGGTCCATCTCTCCAAGAACCTCATCTGGGTCGATACCCGCCTTCTCTAGGACCGGCACTAACTGGCCCTTGATTTCCTCCAATTTGAATTGCGTCGGGATCATGCCGGGCGGAACCCGGTCAACCCATCCCCCTAGACCCTCAATCGTTTCCGCGGTTCTAATGATCTTGTTGACAACGATACGTTTACTCGCACGATCATAAGTCTGGATTGCCCTAGCCATTAACGATTCGACTGGATCGGCAATTGGGAGACCGCTTCCCTTTCGCCCTTTCAACCCCTTACGTTCGCCGGCGCCACGCATCTTCATTCCGGCCGTAAGCTTCCCCTCCTGGACTCGCATGAGTGGAATATGCGTCTTGTAATATTCGCGAATTCTCTTACTCTCTTCAGCGCTTATTTCACCAACATCTTCCAACACGAGTACAAGGCCATTGCCAAATTCGGTTAGCTTATCGGCGGCACGTTCGTACTTCGGATCGTACAACCTAGCTTGCGTCTCCTTCGCATCGGCCAGTGTAATTCCAGGGTTTTTCCCCTTGCCCCACGATTCCACAGCATGACGAGCGTAAGCCCAAGCGCGAAAGTTCTCATAATCCGCCCCGGGCTCCACCTCCATTAGCGCTTCCTTGAGAGACGGACCAACCTTTTTCATGTCACCCGTCAGGAGGAATACACCGTCTTCTAACGCGCTAGCCGCAAAGTGTTCCCCGGTTCTACGAAGCGCGTTATAATCTTCAAAGGCAGTCGTCTTTTCTTCGCCTGGGGTGTACCCGCGTTTCTCGGCCGCCTGAACAAATCGCTTGATCGGCAAACCTTCTTCTTTGATTTTCGTGTAAACCAAATCAAATAACCGCTGTGCTCGCTCGCGCGCTGACAGCAAACCCGAGGTTGGATCGGGCTGTCCAACTTGTCCCTTCACGCGACCAACTGCACCGGCCTTTTGCCACTCTTGCATCAACCCTTGCGAATCCTGCAACCGCTTCGCCAACTCCGGGTCGCCCTTAAGAACCGCTTCAAATGACCTCGTAAAGTTCGGCGCTACCTTCCCCAGGTCAATTCCCTCTTCGAGATGCGTTGAGCCTGTCACGTATCCGCGAACATATTCCGCGAAACCCTCCCCTGACCTCCTCTCCTCTTGATCGTAATCGAGATTCTTTAGTTCTTTAGTTTCTTCTTCCTTTAATCCTTTCAGTAATATTGGATGCTTCTTCGCGACATGGTGAGCAATCTCGTGCATAGCAACAGCAGGCGCAGATTCTTGACCACGAGCAAGCCGAGCGATTTCCCCGTGTCGCTTATAGATGCCGGCCGCCTTGCCTCGTACCCCGCCGCGCTCCAAAGGAATGCCCCATAGCTTCTCCAGGTCAACAACCACCTTCCTCGCGCTGACCACCTCGCCGGTTCCCTCGGTCTCCACGGTCATGCCATGTTCACCAGGAGGGGGGCCCGCTTGAGCGTTCTCGCCACTTCGGAGGGGGGCCCCGCCCGGCTCGGACATAACCTCAGGGATGGTGAACGTCTGGGTGACTTCCGGGGTGACTTCCGGGGCGGCCTTCTCCATGAAATACGCATAAGGATCAGCCACCCCGGCTGGGAACCATGCCGCAGCAGTTGCCGGTGTAGTACCCATTCCGCCAATGGACCGTGCCCCGGGATCGGCCTCAAGCTCATCTCGCACGCTTTGGGGGAATTCTGATTGCCGAACAAGAGCTATATGCCCTCCTTCCTCGCCCCTTGCTTGACCGGCGTATTCCCGTGCAGTGCGGATGTCCTTTGCGATCCCTCCCGTGATCTCCTCCGAAGTCCCCTGTGGATGCGTCGATGAACGACCGTGAAACCAGAATTCCCGATCAAATTCCTCCCGCGTCATCTCCCAAGGCTGCTTCGCCCCTGCACCCACCTCCGCGGCCCCTGCCGCCTCAGGAGCGACCTCGCCGGGAATAGTAGCCATAGGCACCCCAGCCTCGCGGCCGATCTCACCGGCCTTCTGGGCAGCCTCGGGGGGCGCCTCCAACATTGCCTTGGCTTGCTCGTCAATCTCCGCCTGGGATCGAATGTCCTGCGCTAGCTGCTGAACTCCCTCCCTCCGCTGCTTCCGAGACTCCCACCCCTCTTCCGGGAGCCCCCACTTAATGCGGGTGCCACGAGAAGGAGTCTTCCCCTGGTCTGCATACTCCAGGATCTCTTTCTCCACACTTGCTCGCTTGACTTCCGCCTGGGCTCCCATGTACTCGCCGGTCACAGACACCATGCCTGGCCCGCCGCCGAGAGCGGCAATCGCCGGCAGGGCGTCCTTCATCTCCTGCCACATCGCCGGGGCAATGGACGAGAACACTGGTCCCTCGATCTTCTCGTCCGTCTTGGCGGCGAGATACTTCCCCACATCTCGAACGCCACGCTGCAACCCCTCCTCAATGGTCTCTCCGCCAACGCGCTCCAACGCATCAAGGCCAGCTCCAATCGCCGTACGAATCGCTGGGTACTTTGTCGTTAAAGCAATAAGGCGCTTGCCGCCATATTTCTTGATAGCATCAGAAACGGCGCGCCTTGCGACACCTTTGGCAAGCTGTGCGACCACACCCTTTGATACGCCCGTCGGGTCAATATTAAGCAGTTCGATAGCTGACTCAATTGCCGCAGTAACAGCGCCGGCCGTTGCTGCCGCGGCAGGCGAAAGCCCCATCTCTAGGTAGTCTTCATTGCGCTCCGGGAAAAGCCTGGCCGTCCAATAGCCGGCCATAGCCCACGGACCGGCAGTGGCACCAGCGAGGAGGCCAGCGGAAAGGTCCGGCGCCATACCAGCCATTCCGGCTGCCGCTCGCAAGGAGAGTGGCGCGTCCCTCCCGAGGCTTGGATCGGCGCCTTGCTTCGCCGCTTCGAGTTGCCGCTTGAATCGCACCTCATCTACAGTTCTGCCACGGCATTGAATCCAGTCACGGAAGTCGGCCGCCGCTCCAGTCATCGCCGTACCGGCCTCGGCGAATGCGCCGCCCACTTGCTGCGCGCGCACTCCGAAACGACCACCAATGAAAGCCGGCTCTGAAAAGCCAGGCTTTATTAGCCCAGACTCGGCGTACTTCTTCTCCTTTGCCCAAGACTGCGCCTGTGCAATCCTGCCGACTTCCTCAATGAGCCATTGCCGTTCCGCCGGGTCCGTAACCTCCTTGATTGCCTTTTCCGAATACGACTCACGAGTACCCGAGAGTGGCGCCACAAGGTTCCATGCGTACTTGTCGCGTAGGAGGCTGCGCCTTCGTTCGATTGCCTCCTTGGAGTGCTCAACTATCTCTTCCACTTGCGGATCGAATGGCGGTCCCGCCTCACGGGGCGTACCACCAATCATCGCAAGAACTTCAGGATCGAAAGGCATTACTCACTCGTAAGATGTGCATTCGTATAGATCGTGAAAGCTTCCAACCAAGCGGCCTTCTTATCCTCCGGCACTGATGCGTACCCTCCGGGAAATTGCCGGAGATACGCTTGGGCAAACCCGACTTCTGGTGGCAGTGTCTTATCCGCGTCCATGATTGGAATTCCACTCTTCTCTGCGTCGCCCCACCAGTTACCCTGCTCTTTGCCGCCGTAAAC
>DASRZD010000317.1:0-10896 GCA_035686805.1 Armatimonadota bacterium | reverse complement strand
CCATCCGGCGACGAGGACTTTCCAGGCTCTGAGGATTGCCGTAAACCGCGAGTTGGAGGTATTGGAGGCCGGGCTCGAGCAGGCGATTCGTCTCCTGGGACAGGGCGCCCGGGTATGCGTCCTGTCCTATCATTCGCTGGAAGACAGGATCGTGAAGAATACATTCAGCAGGCATGCCGGGAAGTGCACGTGTCCTCCAGGACTGCCGGTGTGCGTATGCGGCGCTCAGAAGGTCGTGAAGATACTCACAAGGCGACCGGTGAGGCCGCCAGAGGACGAGATTCGGCGCAACCCGCGAGCAAGGAGTGCGAAGCTCCGGGCGGCGGAGAAGATTTGATTGGTCGGATTACGGCAGAGAGGTGACTCGGAAATGTTGGCTCAGAGGAAATATGAAGTTGTGCGCCCAACAGTGAGAAAACAGAGGCGGGACAGGCCTTTCAATTTGCTAGGCGCTATGATTTGCAACCGCATGGTTTGCGTGTTGGCGCTGGGAATGGCGGTGTCATTCTTGCTTACCCTCTATGTAAGCGCCTATGCCAAGGCCACACAAACAGGGTACGAACGGAGTGATCTGCTTGGTGAGCTTGCAAACATCAGGCAGGAGAACCAATCGCTCAGGTTCCAGAAAGACGGAATGCGTGACCCGGAAGTGATTGCCGCATTTGCTGCGGAGAACGGCATGGTTACTGGTGAACGCATGGCCTATATCAGACCTGTGGAGCAGCCTAACGTAGCAAGAAACTCAGAATAACAATTGCACGGGGTGGAGGATTGAAGCCTCGTCTGTCTCATGATCAGCTAATCCGCCGCAGGGTGAGGAGTCTCTTTTACCTGCTTGCCTGCCTTTACTGTTTACTGGCCCTGCGGCTGTTTCATATTCAGGTAATTCTTGCCCCCGAGTTTAAGAAGAAAGCAAGCGCTCATAGTGTCAAGATACCGCTTCTTGCTCGCCGAGGAACCATCTATGACAGGGATGGCAAGAAGCTGGCCCTCAGTATTGATGCCTACGACATCTTTGCCGACCCGTCCATGGTGACAAACAAGAAGGAGGTCGCCGCACGACTCGCTCCTTTTATCGGGTGGCGGGAAGAAAGCGTTCTCCAGGTCCTGAATCGCCCTGGCAGGTTCGCCTATCTAGTTCGGCGAGCCGATGTCAGCTTGTGGCGAAAGATAGAAGCTGAGAACCTCCCAGGCATTGGCGCGACTCCTACAATGAAGCGGGTCTACCCGGGAGGGACTCTTGCCGCTCATATTCTTGGCTTCACGAACGTTGATGGAGTGGGGATCGAGGGTCTGGAGAAGGCGTTCGACCGGCAACTTCGGGGCAAGGACGGCTATGTCATCGCTGAGGTGGATGCCAGGGGCGAGATCATTGCAGGTTCTCGCCACAAGCGAGTGGAACCTGTCCAAGGGAAAGACTTGGTTCTTACCATTGACAGCATGATTCAGCATTCGCTTGAGATGGAGTTAGAGAAATCCTATTCCACCCATGGCGCTGCCGGGGCATCTGCTATCGTCATGGATCCGAAGACGGGACAGATTCTTGCCTTGGCGAATATGCCCACTTTCGACCCGAATCACGTTGCCGGGACTAACGCCGACATGCGCAGAAACAGGGCGGTGACCGACATCTATGAACCCGGCTCTACCCTCAAGACCATAACGGCTTCCGCGGCTCTCAATGAGAGAGTTGTTGACCTGGATGATACTTTCCTCTGCACAGGCAGCATGGTGATCGGTAGGCAGACGGTCAGATGCTCACTTCATGCGCCATTCCTGGAGGGCCACGGGAAGTGCAATATTGCCAAGATCCTTCGCTATTCCTGCAATATGGGGGCAGCCGGAATGGGTTTCCGGCTAGGGAGCGAGAAGCTGTTCAGCTATGAGAAAGCGTTCGGGCTCTATGAAAAGCCAGGCTCGGAGATGCCGGGAGAGATGCTGGGGATGTGCGACCGGTGGCAGGATTGGCCTCAGGTGAAGCTGGCGAACGTTGCCTTTGGACAGGGCATAGCGGTCACGCCTCTTCAGCTTGCGAAGGCATACTGCGCGGTCGCGAACGGCGGGCTGATGATGCGGCCGTATGTCGTCAAGGAGGTACACCGGCCGGACGGTGCTGTCGAGATAGTGAAGGGGCCGGTCCTCATAAGGCGCGTAATCTCCGAGCAGACGTCGGCTGTCGTATCCCAGGCGCTTCATGGGGTTGTGACCGGAGGAACAGGCAAGACGGCGCAAGTCGAGGGATACCAGGTCGCCGGCAAGACCGGCAGTTCTCAGAAGGCCAGCACCACTGCACGAGGATTTGCCGAGGGGAAGTTCATTGCGTCGTTCATCGGCTTTCTCCCGCTCTCCGATCCCAGAGTCGTAATTCTGGTTGCCGTTGATGAGCCGAAGGGCACTCACTGGGGCGCGACGGTCGCCGCGCCGGTCTTCCAACAAGTTGCACGAGAAGCCATGTGGCGCATGAAGGTTGCTCCGGATGGCTTGCCGAAACCCGCCGCCCCGGTGGCGAGTGAAGGAAAGGGCACCGAGCACGCGGAGGAGGCCGGCTCGGAGGACAGGCCACAGTTGGGAGGCTGAAATCCTGGTTTTAGGTTTTGGGTGATGGGTTATAGGGCACCCTAAAACCCAGAACCTACAACCTATAACCCTTCGTCGTGTGGTATAATTGTCCATCTTGGGGAGTACATCCCATGTTATTAGGCCGGTTAATCGAGGTACTGCACGACAAGAGGCAGACAAGCTCGCAAGACCCTGACATAAGCTCAATCGCATACGACTCGAGGCGTGTCACCCCGGGTGCGCTATTTGTCTGTATCCAGGGCGAGCGCTTCAACGGGCATGAGTTCGTTGGCGACGCTCTCTCCCGAGGCGCGAGTGCGATCCTCGCGGAGCGAATGTCCAGTTCTGTCAACGTGCCTGTGATCCTCGTTCCGGATACTCGTCAGGCGCTCCCGATCCTGGCCAATCACTTTTTCGATTATCCCTCCCGGCGGCTGAAGCTGATCGGCGTCACCGGGACTAAGGGCAAGACGACGACGACCTATCTCATCGAGGCGGCGCTCGGATCGGCTGGATTGACCGCCGGAGTCATCGGGACTCTGGGCGCTCGAATCCGGGGTGAGGAAGTCCCCCTGGAGCGGACGACTCCCGAGTCGGTTGATCTTCAAGGACTCCTGGCGCGGATGGTGTCGGAGGGAGTTGACGCCGCCGCCATGGAAGTCTCCTCGCACGCGCTGGCAAAGAAACGGACCGAGGGCTGTGAGTATGACGTCGGCGTGTTTACCAACCTGACTCGCGATCACCTGGACTTTCATAAGACGCTGGAGGACTATCTGGAAACCAAGATGATGCTCTTCAGCGAGTACCCGAAGGCATCAAAGAAGCGATTTGCCGGCATCATAAATGCCGATGATCCGGCCGGCGATAAAGTGCGCCGAGTGGTATCCGGTGATGTATTCACCTACGGAATTAGAGAGGCTGCGGACATCCGAGCGTCGAACATAGATGCAGGGTCGAACGGTGTGTCGTTCGACGTCAGCGGGGCTGCCGGTGAAGGGCAGGTGGACCTGAAGATCGGCGGGGTGTTCAACGTCTATAACTCCCTGGCGGCGATCGGGTCGGCCTGGGCGCTGGGGCTGAGCCTCGATCAGGTCACGGCCGGGCTGGAGTCGGTGACTTCGGTGGCCGGTCGGTTCGAGTCCGTAGACTGCGGCCAGGATTTCGGAGTGATCGTGGACTATGCCCATACTCCGGACAGCCTGGAGAACATATTGCGGGCGGCGAGGGAATTGACCTCCGGGCGGCTGATAGTCGTCTTCGGATGCGGTGGAGACAGGGATAAGGGCAAGCGGCCTCAGATGGGCGGGATAGCGTCCGAGCTTGCGGACATATCCGTGATCACATCGGACAATCCCCGAAGCGAGGATCCGCAGACTATCATTGACGAGATCGTCGCCGGATCGAATGCCGAGCGTGCGCAGGTGTCTCAGATTGTTGATCGCCGGGAAGCCATCAGGCATGCGCTGGAGGCGGCTCAACCAGGCGATCTGGTGGTTGTCGCGGGCAAGGGACATGAGACTTATCAGATTTTCGCTGACAGGACTATCCACTTCGATGATCGCGAAGTGGTGAGGGAGCTGCTGGCCGATCTCAGACATGGACGTGGATAGTTGGAAGAAATATCGGTACAAAAAGTAATCGGTGCGGTGAACGGAAGGCTGCTGACGGGCGATCCGATTTCCACCATCACGGGCGTGAGCACGGATACTCGGACCATCAAGCCTGGGGAACTGTTCTTCGCCCTGAAGGGAGAGAATGCCGACGGCCACGCATATGTGCCCAAGGCAATCGAGGCCGGGGCGGGCGTCGTGATCTCGGATGAAAGCTCGCTTCCCGGCGAGACGAATACCATCGCCATCAAGGTCGAGGATCCATTGTGGGCGCTGGGTGACCTCGCGAAATACTACCGAAGCTTGTTCAAGGTTCGGGTGGTCGGCATCACCGGTAGCGTTGGCAAGACGACGACGAAGGAGATGCTGACGGCCATCCTGAAGCAGAAGTGGAAGGTACTCAAGAACAAGGCCAACTACAACAACGAGATCGGTCTGCCGCTCACGTTGTTTGAACTGGACAGATCGCATGAGGTGGCAGTCCTCGAAATGGCGATGAGGGGACTGGGAGAGATTCAGCGGCTGGCCTCCATCGCAAAGCCCGAGATCGGGGTCATCACCAACATCGGGATATCCCACATCGAGCGATTGGGATCACAGGGAGCAATCGCCGATGCGAAGGCCGAGCTGCTTGGCGAGCTGCCGCCCGACGGAGTCGCGATCCTCAATGCCGAAGACGGCTACTTCGAGGTCATAAAGGAGAAGTTCAGCGGCAAGGTGGTGAGCTTCGGGTCAAGCAAGTCCGCGGATGTCATCGGGGCGAGGGTCAAGTGCCTGGACGAGGGGCAATACAGGTTTGTGCTGCTGATCAGCGGCCAGGGAGCGTTGGAGGTTACTCTGCCGATCATGGGCCATCACAATGTGTACAATGCCCTTGCCGCCGCCGCCGCCGCCAATCAACTGGGTCTGGATTTGCCGGCAATTCGTGCGGGGCTGGAGACCGTGACTCCACCCGACATGCGAATGGAGTTCACTCAAACGAAGGGCGGGCTTGCGGTTCTGAACGATGCCTACAACGCCAGCCCTGCTTCGGTGATCGCCGCCCTCAAGACCCTTCAGGCTCTGAAGGGATATGATCGGAAGGTGGCGGTTCTTGGGGATATGCTGGAATTGGGCGATTACGCACGGAAGGCCCATGAAGACGTCGGCCGGGCGCTCGTCGAGAGCGGAGTGAAGAAGCTCATAGTGGTGGGGAAGCTGGCGGGCAGCATAGCTGATGGAGCAAAGGCCGCCGGCATCCCGAACGACGCCGTCAAGAGCTATGAAACCAGCGCGGAGGCGGCGAAAAAGATCAGATCCCATCTGAGGGCAGGCGACGCGGTCCTGGTGAAGGGCTCGCGGGCGGTCAAGATGGAAGCAATAGTGAGGGCGCTGCTCGATGACTAAAGCAGGCTGGGCATTCTTTCTGGCGGCGGCAGTCTCGCTGGCAATCGGGCCGAAGGCGATAGAATTGCTGGCCAGACTCAAGCTGAGGCAGACGATCAGCGAGGATGCGCCGGAACGACATCGAGATAAGCAGGGGACTCCGATGATGGGCGGATTGATCATCCTGATAGGAACCGCCGTCGGGACTGCGGCCTTCTGGACTCAGAGCTCGAGATTATCGGCAGTCGTGCTGCTGACCCTGGCATTTGCCGGCCTCGGCTTCCTGGATGATATGCTGATCGCAACGCGGGGCAAGTCGCTGGGGCTGAAGGCGCGGCAGAAACTGTTGATACAATTTGTGCTTGCGATAGCATTCATGATCTGGGTGCATGCGAATCGCACAGCTTATCCGACCGGAGTGCCGTTGTGGGGCGGACGGATGATTGACCTGGGCTGGGCCTACTATCCGATCGCGGTCCTGATGATCGTGGGGATGTCGAATGCTTTCAATCTTGCCGACGGGCTCGATGGACTGGTCAGCGGACTAACGGTCATCGTGGCATTGACGCTGGGGGCGATCCTGATGGCAAGCGAGAGCTCGGGGATGTCAACCATTTCATGGGCGCTGGCAGGCGGATGCATCGGGTTCCTATGGTATAATTGCAATCCGGCAAAGGTGTTCATGGGAGACACGGGCTCGCTTGCGCTGGGAGCGGCAACGGCCGGCATCGCAATCGCCGCCCGAATCGAGTTTTTTTACCTGGTGATCTGCCTCATTTTTCTTGTGGAGGCATTTTCGGTGATGCTCCAGGTAGCGTCGTTCAAGAGCACCGGCAAGCGAATATTCAAGATGACTCCGATCCATCACCACTTCGAACTGTCGGGATGGCCGGAGCAGAAAATCGTCGTAAGATTCTGGATCGTTCAGGGGCTGATCTCCCTGGCGGTCCTGGGATGGTTGGGGATATTGAAGGTATGGCGCTAGAAAGACAGCTTAGTTTCTTTGGCAAGAAGGCCCATGTTATAGGCATCGCGCGATCCGGAATCGCTGCGGCCGAGATTCTTAGGTCGGTCGGTTCGAACGTCGTCGTACACGACCAGAAGAACGCTCCTCAATTAGATGATGGGCTGAATCAGGTCCGCAAGATGGGCCTGGAGGTACGAACGGGCGAGGAAGCCTATACCGGCATCGAACACGCGGACCTGGTGATCACCAGTCCGGGCGTCCCTCACACGTGCCCCGGGTTAATCACGGCTAAGGAGCACGGCATCCTCATAATGTCCGAGATCGAGTTCGCCTACAGGATCTCTCCTGCGCCTATAATCGCCATCACAGGCACGAACGGCAAAACAACCACCACCGCCATGATCGGCGATGTTCTGAAGGCTCAGGGCAGGCAGGTCATCGTGGCAGGCAACATAGTGGCGGGGGAGATACGCCTTCCGCTTAGTCGGGCGGCATACCGATCGTCCGCATCCGATATCATCGTTGCCGAGATCAGCTCATTCCAGCTCGAGTGGATATCCATGTTCAAGCCCAAGGTCGCGGCTCTTCTCAATATTTCGGCAGACCATATGGACAGGCACTCCAACATGGACGACTACTCACGTACCAAGGCCCGGATATTCGAGTGCCAGGACTCGGAGGACGTCGCCATCGTGAATGCCGATGACCCGGGAGTCATGGAGTTCGTTCCTCAGATCAAGAGCACGATATGGCGCTTCAGTCGCAAAGGCGAGGTCGAGCTGGGAACTTTCACCCGAGGGTCGGAGGTCTGGGCGAGGACTCCGGCAGGTGACGAATATATCTGCGACACGGCGACCATGAGGCTGCGGGGCTTGCACAATGTTGAGAATGTGCTTGCGGCGGCGTCGGCGATCCTCTCATTCGGCCTGGGAAAGGACTGCGTACAGGAGATCGTTGACAAGTTCGAGCCGCTGGAGCATCGTCTCGAGCCGGTAGTAGAGGTTCAGGGCGTGGAGTTCCTGAACAATTCCATGTGCACGAATATGCTTGCCGCCATCCGATCTCTGGAAGCGATCGGCAGGCCGGCGATCGTGATAGCCGGCGGAAAAGGCAAAGGCGACGACTATGTCCAGCTTGGCGAGGCCTTCAACCGCCATGCGAAGCATGTGATACTTATCGGCGATGACGCGGCCTTGATCGAGGAGGCCGTCAACAAGGCCGGGTTCAGGCGGATCAGCCATGCGCTTTCCATGGAAGACGCAGTGGAAGTGGCATGGAGACACGCTCGGGCCGGAGATACCATCGTTCTCTCCCCCGGTTGCGCGAGCTTCGACATGTTCAAGAACTTCGAGCACCGCGGGCAGGTATTCAAGGCGGCGGTCCGTGCATTGGCAGAACGAGTAGGGAGTCAGCGATGAATAGGAGATCGGTAGATCTGGGATTGTTCACCGTGACTATTGCCTTGCTGGTAATAGGGATATTCATGGTATTCGATGCCAGCTATGCCCGGGCGGGGCAGATGAAGCTGACCGGCAACGACAGCTTATACTTTCTGAAGCGGCAGGCCGTTTTCGCGCTCATTGGGCTGGTCGCGATGTTTGTTGGAATGCGTATCCCACAGCAGAGGCTTTGTAAGATCTCCGTGGGGCTGCTTCTCATCTCCATCGTAATACTGACGCTCGTGTTCGTCCCGGGCGTGGGAGTGACGGTCAATGGGGCGAGAAGGTGGGTCAAGTGTCCCTTGTTCGGACAATTCCAGCCTTCGGAGCTGGCAAAACTGGGGCTGGTGCTGTATATGGCGGCCTATCTGACAGTGAAGGGGCGGGACGTGCGTGATCTGAAGCACGGCTTCATCACCGCTCTGATTCCGCTCTTGCCGATAGGCGCGCTCGTGATGCTCGAACCGGATATGGGCACGACGATAGTACTAATGCTGACCGGCATGGCGATGGTTAGCGCTGCGGGAGCGCGGAAAAGGCACATTGCGGCGGTGATGGCGATAGGTTTACTTGCGGGCGGCATGCTCATTCTGACCTCAAACTATCGGAAAGAGCGGATCATGTCCTTTCGAGACCCGTTCAAGGACTACTACGGGACCGGCTATCAGGTTTCCCAATCGCTCATAGCTCTGGGCTCCGGAGGGCCGTTCGGGGTAGGAATCTGCGAAAGCAGGGGGAAGCTGTTCTATCTGCCCGCCGAGCATACGGATTTCATATTTGCAGTGCTGGGCGAGGAAGCCGGCCTGGTGGGGACTCTGCTTGTCGCGGGTCTGTTCCTCTTCTTTGCGGCGCGGGGGTTCAGTATTGCTAATCAGACGAAGGACGGCTTTGGCAGGCTGGTGGCAGTCGGTCTGAGCGTCATGATCAGCGGGCAGGCGCTGCTGAATATGTACGTAGTCACGTCATCGGTCCCGGCCACGGGAGTCCCGCTGCCGTTTATAAGCTATGGGGGATCGTCCCTGGCGCTAAACTTATTCTGCGTCGGAATTCTGCTTGGAATCTCCGAGTATACTGTCCCTGCAAAAGGTTACAGATGAAGTTTGTACTAACCGGAGGAGGCACGGGAGGACACGCCTATCCGGCAATCAGCATCGGTGAGGCCCTCCGCTCGGAATACCCCGACTGCGAGCTCTTGTTCGTGGGAACGAGGGACAGCCTGGAGGAAAGGCTGGCGATCACGTCGGGAATCAGGTTCACCGGAATCACCGGCAGGAAACTGAGCAAGCCCCTGTCCATCGGAACAGCGCTTGCGATGGCCTCACTTGCGAGGGGCATCGTCGAAGCATCGAGTGTGCTGAGGGCCTTCAGGCCGGATGTTGTGATCGGAACAGGGGGCTATGCTTCGGCCGCAGTGGTGCTCGCTCAGGCCTTGCGGCGAGGGAAGGCGATTATCCACGAGGCGGACGCAATCCCAGGCCGGACCAATCGATGGCTTAGCCGATTCGCAACCAGGGTATGTGTGGCATCCGAAGATTCGCTGAAGTTCCTCCCGCCGGCCAAGACGACGGTCACGGGTTTGGCGATCCGCTCGGCGCTTCTCGATCTCCCGAAGCGAGAAAAGGCTCGGAAGGCACTGGGCCTGGATGTGGGAGCGTTCACGGTCCTGGTATTTGGAGGCAGTCAAGGTGCGCGCAAGCTTAATGAAGTCGTGGCCGAGTCAGCCGCCAGATTGAGGAAGCTACCGGTGCAGATCCTGCATCAGACCGGGCAGAAGAACTTCGATGAGGCGGAGGAGAAGGCCCAATCCATCGGGTGGGACCGGTATCAGGTTCGAGGATATTTGGATGACATGAGGAGCGCCTACGCCGCGGCCGATCTGGTGGTCTGCCGGTCGGGGTTTGGGAGCATCTCGGAGATTACGGCGGTCGGCCTTCCTTCGATTCTGGTGCCCTATCCGTATTCGCACGCCGACCATCAGACGAAGAACGCCGAAATGGTTGCACGAAACGGCGGGGCGATAGCGATCAGCGATGCGGATTTCAGCGCAGAGTTCCTGGTCAAGACGGTCAAAGGATTCATCAAATCGCCCGAGAAGCTTCAAAGAATGGCGGATGCCAGCAAGGCACTCGGAAGGCCGAACGCGGCCAGAGACATCGCGCGGATGGCAGCGGAGTTAGCAGAGAAATGAGTCAGCCAGGCAAGAAAGTGCATATGATGGCTATCGGCGGAGCCGGAATGAGCATCATGGCGGCGGTGATGGCTCAGATGGGCTGCCGGATCTCTGGCTGCGACATCCGTCCCGGCGCGGTCACCGAGAAGCTCCGTGAGCTTGGAATCGAAGTCTTCGAAGGCCATGACCTGAGCCACGTAGCAGGGGCTGACATGGTCATCTACTCGGCGGCGATCAAGGAGGACAATCCCGAATTGGTCGCAGCACGGGAGTCGGGCATTGAAGTCATCTCGCGCGCCCGGATGCTTGGCAGGCTGATGTCGGAGAAGTTCGGGATTGCGGTCGCCGGCACTCATGGCAAGACGACGACGACCTCGATGTTGGGCACAATCCTGGTAGAGGCTGGATTCGACCCGACTGTAATGACTGCGGACGGCGACCTGGATATCCACGGAAACGCCAGGCTCGGGAAGAGCCACCTCTTTCTCACAGAAGCCTGCGAGGCATTCAAGTCATTCCACGAGCTTCACCCGCAGATAGCGGTTGTTGCCAATATCGAGGCGGAGCACCTGGATTGCTATCACTCGCTCGAGGGTGTGATGGGCGGCTTCCGGCAATTCCTGTCTCAGATCGAGAAGCGCGGATTTGCGGTGGTTTGCTCCGATTGCCCGAATGCCCGGGCCGTCATCCCATCCATCGGCGAGAGAGTGATCACTTACGGCCTGACCGAGGATGCCGACTACCGTGCGTACAATCTGGATGTGAGCACCAAGACCCCTTCGTTCG
>DASRZD010000316.1:0-8396 GCA_035686805.1 Armatimonadota bacterium | reverse complement strand
GAGATGTGGGATGCCGACTACCTGGTCTGCTTCTCGCATGCCAAAGGTCATGGGAACAGTGGGTTCGGAGGAGCGATCAAGAACCTGGCGCTGGGGGCGATGATCGAGAAGTCCCGCGGCGCACTGCACATGGTTCAGCATGCGGAGAAGTACTGCGACGCCCAGAAGTGCACCCATTACTCGGATGGCTGCAACAAGTGCGTCGAGGCGTGCGAGGTCAATGCGATGCGATTTGCCGACGATCAGACCCTCCACGTGGGCTTCCACGAGTGCAACTTCTGCCTCGAGTGCAACGAGCTTTGCCCGACGGGTGGATTGACCATCAGGGAGGAGATCGCTCAGGACTTCCAGGAGGTCATGGCCCTCGCAACCGAGCTGGTACTCAGCAGCTTCCCAGGCGGGAACTCGGTATTCATCACGCTTGCGAACAGCATTACCCCATTTTGCGACTGCTGGGGATTCAGCACGCCGAGCCTCGTCCCGGATATCGGCCTCTTCGCCTCGAAGGATATCGTGGCAATTGACAAGGCAGTCCTCGACAGTATTGATGCCAAGAACCTCATCCCCGGCTCGATCCCTCCCTGGCTCATCATACGCGACATCGACGGTCATCTGTTCAAGAAGATCCATGGGAAGGATCCATACTGGCAGGTTGAGGCGTGCGAGCGGAGGGGGCTGGGATCGTCCGATTACGAGCTAGAAGAGATCCGCTAGCGATGGGGCGAGGAGGGAGGAGCGACTCCGGAACCCCAAAACCTATAACCTTCTAATGCAGATGCGGTCCTACGAAGGTTCCCAGTGTGAGGATCGAGACGAAGCCCAGGGCGACGTAGAGGATGATCGAGCCCTTCTCGTGCGCGTACATTTCCTTCAGCAGGGCGAATCCCACCGTGTAGAGGAAGCTCCCAGCGACGACTCCAAGGGTGATTCCCAGCCACAGCTCCGAAACCCCATGAAGGAACACCAGCCCGATGAACGCCCCCAATGCCGTCGTCAGCTCTATCAGCACAGTGACTCCCAGAGCCTTTGCTCGGCTATACCCCGCCAGCCTCGCCACGCTCACGAGGGCAAGCCCCTCAGGCACTTTGTGATATGAGACCGCGAGCAGCACCAGCACACCTATCGAGGAAACGACTTCCGACCCCGCAGCGATTGCAAGGCCATCAACCGTGCTGTGGATTCCCATGGCGATCATCAGCAGCATGCCCAGACGGAGATAGCCGGTATCATGCTCTACGGCGGATGCGGCGCATGCAGGACACAGGAAATAGACGTATTTGCCGATCGCGGCGAAAGCGAGCGTCCCGACAGCTACGGAAGCCAATCCGGGCAGCATGCCGAGCATCTCGGTAGTCTCGGGCAGTATATGCCCCACTGTGACCCCCAGAAGCGCCCCAGCGGCAATGCTCACCAGTCCGCAAAGCACCCGATGGCTTATTCGCTTTTTCCCCATTCCAAGCAATCCGCCCAGCGCGGCGGCCCCGATGGCGATCACCGCCCGCAAGGCAATCAACTGAGACGGGCTCAGGTCTGCAGTATGAATATCAGTCCCCCGGTTAGCGGAATTTGAGCAATCTCATTCCATTTGCGATTACGATCAATGCGCTGCCCTCGTGGCCCAATACTCCGAGCGACAGCGTTAGAAATCCAAGGAGAGCCGTGGATATCAGCACTCCGATGACTCCCAACGAGAATATGATGTTATGCTTCACGGTTTTGAGCGCCGATCTGCTAAGGCGGATGGAATACGGCAGCTTCTTGAGATCGTCCGACATCAGAGCTATGTCGGCAGTTTCGAGAGCGGTATCGGAGCTGGCGGCGCCCATGGCAATGCCCACTGTCGCCGCCGCCAGCGCAGGAGCATCGTTCACCCCATCGCCGACCATCGCTACTCTGGGGCCGAACCGCTCCACCAGCACCCGCACCATATCAACCTTATCCTGGGGTAGAAGTTCGGCATAATACTCATCTATCCCCAGGTCCTTTGCGACCGCCCGCGCGGCCAACTCGTTGTCGCCGGTGATCATGACGACCCTTTGGATGCCGATTCTCTTGAGCTCGTGGAATGTTTCTTTTGCCGATTCGCGCAGGGTATCCCTCAGGGCGATGACCCCGGCGAGCTTCCTCCCGAAAGCCACCATGACGGCGGTCTTCCCCTGCTGCTGCAGGTCGGTGAGCACTTGCGCCTTGTCATCTATGTCAATGCCCAATTGCTCGATCAGCCGGGAACTCCCTACTATACAGGTGTCGCCGTCGAACTTCGCGGCGGCTCCCATGCCGGTCAGGGCCTCGAAGTCGGTCACTTCGCGAATAGGGATATCGCGAAGTCTCGCTTCTCGGCGGATGGCCTCTGCGAGGGGATGCTCCGACCTGCTCTCCACGCTTGCCGCCATAGAGAGAACCGCTGAGGGCTCAAATCCATTGAGCGGGATGACATCCGTCACCTGCGATTCCCCGGTCGTGATGGTGCCGGTCTTATCGAAGGCGACGACGCTCACTGCGCCCGCTGCTTCGAGGTGCGAGCCGCCCTTGACGAGGACCCCGTTTCGCGCCGCATTGGCGATCGCTGAGACTATGGTCACGGGTGTAGAGATCACGAGAGCGCACGGGCATGAGACCACCAGCAGCGTCAGCGCGATGTACAGGGCATCCCTGAAGGCCGCCTGAAAGATGATCGGCGGAACGACTGCAATTACGACCGCCAGAGAGACCACTGTGGGCGTGTAGTATCTCCCGAAGACCTCGGTGAACCGCTGGGACGGCGCTTTCTCCGCCTGCGCCTCCTCGACGAGGTGGAGAATCTTCGCAAGAGTGTTGTCTTTGGCGGTCGCGGTCGCCTCGACATCAATCGAGCCCTGCTGATTGATGCTCCCGGCGAAAACCTTGTCCTCCGGGCCCTTCTCCACCGGGGTGGATTCGCCCGTGACCGAGGCCTGGTTCACGGTGGAACTGCCTGATTTCACTATTCCATCGGTGGGGATCTTCTCGCCCGGACGCACGACGAAGATATCGCCGACCTGGACCTCGGTCACCGGGATCATGACCTCCTTGCCGTCTCTGATCACTCGGGCCTGAGTGGGGAAAAGGTCCACCAGCGAGCGGACGGACTCCCGGGCCCGATCCACCGTTCGGGATTCGAGGGCATTGCCGAGGGAGAACAGGAACATGACCATGGCGGCGTCGAAGTACTCGCCTATGGCGATCGCCCCGATCGAGGCAAGAGTCATAAGGAAGTTCATGTCCAGGGAGAGTGAGCGCAGGCTGAATATCGCTCCTCTAGCAGCGTACAAGCCGCCGGCCGCGGCAGAAAATACAAAGAAGCCAATTGCAGTCGTCCGAGCGCCAAGCTGCGAGAGGATTACTGCCAGGATGAGCGCAATGCCCGAGATCACGGTAAGCATCACTTGCCGGCTGAGGAGCCATCGCCCGGGACTGGGCATTGGCCGCCGGCCGGCGCCGGTCTCCTCCGTGACCCCATACCCCATATCGCGAACTCGCTTGGCAATCGCTGGCTCGGCAATCTTATCCGGCTCATACTCGACCGACATCCTGGAGGAAGCATAGTTGGTCGAGACCCAGAGCACGCCGGGCAATCGTCCGACGCCTTTCTCAAGCTTCAAGGCGCAATCCGGACAATCGAGCCCTTCCAGGTGGAGGGTCTTGTGCTCGAACCGCTCCTTGAGATGGACTCCCACCAGGCCGGCATGCTTTTCGACCTCTTCCAGAGGGGTGAGATGGGGGTCGTAAGTGAGGGTCATGGTGCAATCCTCGGGATTCACCTCGACCGATTGGACGCCATCCATCTGAAGAAGCGAATCCCGGAGGCGATTGACACACCGGCCGCACTCCTCGAATCCTTTCGGCAGCGTCACCGGCAGACTGATTGTCCGAGTTTCAACCATAAGATTGAGGTTATAGGTTTTCGGTTTTGGGTTTTAGGGGCCCTACAACCTAGAACCTACAACCTAAAACCCCTTCTATGCTACCCGATTCCAAACAACCGTGATGCATTTCGGTAGAGTATCTTTTCTTTCTCCTCCCGGCTGAGGCAGGCTTCCTCATAGCAGCCGGCGATCATGCCCGGATGGATCAGATCGAGGTCGGTGCCGAAGAGAATCTGGTCAGCGCCCCCCGCGATCTCTATCGAGCGCCGGACCTTGTCCGTCTCCAGGATGCTGCAGCAGAACTCCATGTATACGTTCTTGCACTGCTTGACGACATCCGCCGCCTCGCGCCATGCGTCCGCGCCTCCATGCCCCATGATGATCGGCAGATCGGGACAATCCTTCGCCAGATCGAGAATCTGCGAGGGAGTCCCCTGGCCGTAGGTATGAATCAGCAGAGGTTTTCCATAATCGGCGACCTTCCGAACGAGCGCTCTCGTCTGCGGGGCATTGATCGCTCGCCGGCAGTAGGCGGGATGAATCTTTGCGCCGACAAAATTCGGCTTCTTATAGTACTCCTCCAGCTCGCGGCAGGACGCCTCGAAGTAGTTCGGGTTGACGGTCACATACCCCAGCAGCTCTGGATGCCCCTCGATTGCCCTGGCCATCTCTCGGTTGCCCTCGACGAAGTGATAGACTATTGCGGAGGCCGAAGACATGATCGCCTTGCTGATGCCCCGCTTCTTCATGAGGTCGAGCGAGAACTCCACGCCCCAGTCCTTCATGGGGAACGGCCACTTGCCATAGTGAGTGTGAATGTCAATGATCGGCATCCCCTCAAAGGGCTTGCCAAGGCTCAGGTCAATGCCCACAGGCGCTTGAATCCCCAATATGCGGCAGATGTTGCCCGAAAAAACCTTCGCCTTCTGGTCATCGGTCAGGTTCGATTCTGCAATCAGATTGAGCGAGGTCCGCATCGAGGCCGACGGACTCGCCGACCCGAATACGAACCTTTCCGCGCCGACTGCATCCACCGCGACTCTCAGCGAGTCGGGCGTGTCGTTGATCTGGGTGTCGGCGTAGAGGTTGGGATTCTCCATCATCGCAACCAGCACCTCGCCCAGGTTGCCGTAACCGACCGTGCATAGGATGACAGGAATCTCCGCATCGCCGATTGCCGAGAGGACATCAGTCACGGTACCGTTTCCGCTGCACGTCAACATGAGCGGCATGCGCAGGCGCTCCAACTCGCGGATGATCGGCTTCATCATCACGGTGTTGATCCGCCATCCCTGCTGCTCGGGGAAGACTCGCAGGGCCACAAAGCCTTGCTTCTTCCGCTTCTCGATCTCCTCCACGACCCCCAGGTAGCGCCTGGGATCAACGGTCATGACCGGGAGTATTCGGGGATTCGCCTTGCTGACGGCGAGGGTCTCATCATTCCCTTCTGCGAAGTCGTAGGCGACCCCCTTCAGGGAGCAGGAGAGCGACGCCGCGACGCCATAAGCGTCCATTATGGAGATCAGCTTCTCCAGCGAGACATCCTGATCCCGATACGGCAGGAATCCGAACTGGGTGCTCGCATTGACCACCGTGAAGCTCATTTCCCGCTCCCGGCGAAGTGGCTCGCAACCTTGTTGATCGCCTTGATGTAATCGGCGACGTCCTTGTCGGTAAAGAACTCATTGCAGCTCAGGTTGATGATGTTCTCCAGGATCTTGAGGGTATTCGGGCAGTCCTCCGCCTTGTACTCCCGCGGATTGGCATGCGGGCACTTGAACGGGCAGCCGAGCGTGCCGTAGGTATTCGCATCGAGGAAGATCGGCGACATGTAGATCGGCTTGCCAATGTACCCCACGCTCGCGCCTATTCCCTCGGCGCTGAGGGCCTTGGCGAACTCCTGCGGCGTGATCCCCAGGACCTTCCGGTCAATCATGATCGGGTAAAGCCACCACGAGTGCTTGTTGCCCTCGCGGACGAACGGCGGGTTGACCCCGGGCGCGCTCGCGATCCCCTTGGTGATGGCATCGGCGATCTTCCTTCGGCGCTCGACGATGCCCTTCACCTTCTTGATCTGAGCGCACGCCACCGCACCGGTAAGCTCGTTCATGCGGTAATTGATGCCCAGGAAGGGATAGTCCCTCGCTCCCGGCTCGCGAGGCCAGCCCTTGTCCATGAAGAGCATCGCCCGCCGGCCGAGGACATCATCATTGGTGACCGTGATCCCGCCATCGCCACTGGACATGTGCTTCGACTGCTGCATGCTGAAGCATCCCATGTCCCCTATCGTCCCCACCACTTTGCCCTTGTACTCCGCGAAGTAGGCCTGGGCGCAGTCCTCGATGACCTTCAGGTTGTGCTTGCGGGCGATCTCCATGATGGGGTCCATGTCGCACGCCTGCCCGAAAAGATGAACGACGATGATTGCCCTGGTCTTGGGGGTTATCTGCGCCTCGATGCTCTCGGGGAGCATGGTATATGTCTTCGGATCGAGGTCGGCAAAGACCGGGATCGCATTCTGGAAAAGTATGCCGATGAGCGTTCCCATGTCCGTGATTGGCGCGGTGATGATCTCGTCGCCGGGATCGGGATTGACCGCCGCCACTGCGATGTGGAGCGCCGAAGTCCCCGATGTGGAGGCAGTCGCATGCTTCACCCCCAGCATTTTGGCGAACTCCTCTTCGAACTGGGGGACGAACTTGCCGCCCCACCTGAAAAGCTTGCCCGACTCGATGACCTCGGTCAGATTCGCCAGCTCTTCCTTGCCGAAATCCCTTCCCGATTTATTGCTTACAGTCGGCAGCGGGTCGGTTCGGACGGGCGTGCCGCCCTCCACTGCCAGTTTCTCGTTACTCATTTCCACCTCTCCCCATTGATTGGTTTGGGACGCAAAGCCCAGTGATAGTTAATGTTCGGCCCCAGGCGCGGGTAATCCTTGCCCTTTTGCCGAATTGGAGGCGAGGAGACTGCCGATCTCATCCATTGACGAATGCCTGCCCGGATGGTATACTCTCCTTTGGTATACATAACATCGAGAGTTGTCCGGCAAGCAATGACAGCACATATCCGCAGTTTGACAGCTTTGTCCCTACTCGCATTGGCGGTGGCACTCGCCGGATGCGGCGGAAAGGGCTCCGACCTTGCGGGTACATTCAGCAGCGCATCCTTTACCGTCGCGTGGTCAAGCTCCAAATCAGACCCGCTTGCCGACAGCGCGAAGATCGTCCTCATGCAGGGCGGCAGCCAGATTGCCACGCAGACGGTTGATCGCTATCAGAACGAAGTGCAGACAACGGTCCACTTCGACCGACTTCCCCCCGGAGCTGCAACCGCCAGTGTGACGGTCTATCCCATGGCAGGCGGTGGGGGAACCGCCACAGGGCAGGCATCATTCCCTATGACCCTCATCGGCGGAGGAACATCTTCCGTCACCCTGACCACTCTGACCACAGGCGTGGACCGCGTGGTGATGAATCCCGGCACTGCCGAGATCGCCGTCAGCGAAACTATCCAACTGACCGCAACTGCTTACGACACCGATGATCAGGTGGTCCTGGTTCCAGTGGGCGCCATTCACTGGACCTCCTCGAAGACGACGGTCGCGATCGTGGACGCCACCGGCCTGGTGGTGGGACTCATCCCCGGCAAGTCGAACATCACGGCGACCGACGTGGGATCAGGCAAGGGTGCATCCATCCCTATCCCGGTGGGATACGCACAGTGGACCGTGCTTGCTTACATGGCCGCGGATAGCAATCTGGAAGAATACGCCATCATGGACATGAACGAGATGGAGTCCATCGGCTCCGACTCGAAGGTCAAGGTGGTCGTCCAACTCGACCGAACCCCAGGATATGACGACAGCAACGGCAACTGGACAACCACTCGCCGGTATTACGTGACCAAGGATGCAGACGCAGCCATCATCAACTCTCAGCTTGTTCAGGACCTCGGCGAGGTGGATATGGCTGCGCCTGAGACGCTGGCCGGTTTCATCCAATGGGGCATGGACAAATACCCGGCCTACCACTATATGCTCGTGATGTGGGATCATGGCCGCGGATGGCGAAGTAAGACCCTGACCGGCAAGTTCCCCAGAGAGGTTCGCTCGATCAACATTGACGTTACCAGCAACTCTGAAATGAGCCTGGCGGCCCTCCGACAAGCCCTGGAGATGTGCCCCGACGCGAACTTTGATATTGTCTGCTTCGATGCGTGCCTGATGCAAATGATGGAGGTAGCTTACTCCATCAAGGACCATGCGGCCATCATGGCCGGGTCGGAGGAGAATGTACCGGTGCTCGGGCAGCCGTATGGACGGGTGTTAGCGCGGATCACCTCGAATCCAGAGATAACGCCATACGCCCTCAGCGAGGGCATTGTTGACGAGTACATGGACTACTTCGGGACGGGATACGCCGGCACGTTCGAGTTCTCGGCAGTCAACCTGACCAGCCTCGACCTGCTTGTGACCAAGACTGACGAACTGGCCCAGTCAATCCTGGACAATCT
>DASRZD010000315.1:0-5387 GCA_035686805.1 Armatimonadota bacterium | reverse complement strand
CCGCCCCACTCTTTGTCATAGATGCCGTCAACCGCGGTCTGGAGCGGAACCGTCAGCTCGGGGCAATTGAGCTTCTGTGACCAGTAGGCGAGCACCATGGAAGTGGAGGTGGCGCTGCAGAATCTGACGCCGTCGGGAACGATGAGCTGGGATCGCTCGGGGACGGGAAGGTCAACGGTCCCCCAGACCGACTTCCGAGCCCTCATTCGGGGATTTGGGGCTTTGGAATCCGTGATATCCACAGTCAGCAGGCGAAGGGTCGGATAAGTCTCGCCGTCGAGTGAGGAGAGCTTTGCCGAGACCTGGAATGCGTCGCCCGGCTTCTTGAGGAGCAGGGTGTCCGAATCCATCTCGGCGATGTCATCCTCCTGACCGTTGACGGTCATTCGCTGAACGGGGCGATTGTCCTGATTCCAGATGCAAGCCGTGAACCGCCGACTCCAGAAGCCGCCCGAGCGGACCCGGACGTAGACGGTCAGATAGGAATTCGGGGGCGTGGTTGCGTTCCAGGAGACGACCGCCTGGTCGAATGGAAAGCCGGTTTCGACGTAGGGGGACTCTATGAAGCCCTGATAGACTCCCTTGCCTTCCCGGAACACGATCCCATTGTGATCCCAAACAGCGCCGGTCATCTTGAACGACGTGAAATCGGATTTCTTATCGAATCGGAAGAGGCTCTTGCCGCCGGAGGCGGCGGCCAGTGAACAGTAAACAGTGAGCAGTAAACAGATGAGAAGCGCCGGTTTCATGAGGGAAAGTTAGGCAGTGCGCCGCATTTATCCTTCACGGCTCTCATGAACGTACATGGGCTCCGGGGAGGGTTGGGGATAGAGGTCGGCTGGCTCATACTTCCTTGCCATTTCGCGACATTCATCGGCGATAGCCGTGCGCAGGCTCTTCGGCTCAAGGACCTCCACCTTGTCACCGAAGCTGAGCACCCAGTGCTTGATCTCGTCCACCCCGGCGACCGTGACCTCGAATATCGAGGAGCCGTCAGTTCGGGGGGTGATCTTCTGGCTGGGGTGGAACTTGCAGTTTGAGATCCATGGAGTAATCCCCTTATCGAAATGGAGCACTATCGTCTCCTGCTGAGCGTCGGCCTGGAGAGACCATCCGCGCTCGAGGTAGCCTTCGAGGTCGAAGCCCTCCGGATACTTGAAGTGATCGTTTACCAGGCGCATGCTGCGGATGCGGTCAACTCCGAAGGTGCGGACCTCCTCGCGCAGGTGGCAATAGCCGATGAGATACCAGGCCCCGAACCGGAACGTGAGGCCATACGGGTCAACCCGGCGCTTCGTGAGCTCATTCCGGGTGATGACGTAGTAGCTTAGTTCGAGCGGATTATGGCTGGAGATGGCCTTGCTGATCTGATCGAGCGTCTCGGAATTGAACTCGCGGATCAGATTGACACCGATGGACACGCGCTTGCGCATCTTCTTGATCATGGAGCTGACTTGCTCGGGGAGGACGGTATCTATCTTGGCAAGGGCGGTTCGCATGGCTTCGGTCGGCGGCATGCCCATTCGCTCGCACGCCATACTGCCGGCCAGGACGAGCGCCAGTGCCTCGCTGGGGGTAAAGGACCGCGGGAGGAACTTCAGGCTCTTGACCGCGAAGCAGCCCTCCTTGCGCTCGATGGTGCCCCATTTGCGGAGGATGCGAATGTCGCGCTCGATGGTCGCTCGGCCGACGCCGAACTCCAACTCCAGGCGGGCGACATCCCACTTCCCCGGCTCCTGCTCGATGAGCTGGAGAGTCCTCACAAGGCGGGTGAATTGTTCTTCAAGGGTCATATTGGTGGTATTCGGTAGGGGGAGGATTGATTCCTGCCCGACATGGGACCTATGGGTCAAATGGGACCTATGGGACACATGCCCCTTTGAATGAGCACCAGTCGCAGGCTTTGGAGGGGATGGGGTCGAAGAGGCCGGAGTCAATGGAGGCGCAGACCTCGACCAACTTGCCTGCCGCCGTCTCCGCAACCGAGCCGTCGGACGTATCCTGGACCCAATCCTCGCCGGTGGAGAGGAGGACGAGGGCGGCCTGAATGGGCATTTCGCCGATGAGGTGATGGGTCACGTGGGCATAGATGCCCACCTGAAGCTCATACCGTTCCCGGGATTCGGCGCGGCCGGTCTTGTAATCGAGCACTACCCACCCGTCCGAGCCATGATAGATGACGTCCATGCGCCCGGCGAGGACTTTGCCGCTCATTCCGATGGGTCCTATGGGTCTTATGGGTCCAATGGGAAGTTCGAACGGGACTTCGCTGAGGATCTTGTCGGCTGCTCGAAGCTCTCCGCACCATCGGCTCTCGGCGAATCTCTCCAGGAGCGGATGACCCTGAACCTGAGGCCGGATGTCCTGCGAGAAGTCGAGGCGCGAGAGGAGGTCATGGACATGGTGCCCAAGATCGGCGGCACTGACCTCGGTCTCTTCCAGGTCGTCGGGAGGCTCGCCGCCTTCTTCGGGCACGCCGATGATGTGGAGCAGGCGATACCGGTCCGGGCACTCGATGTAATCCAGGGCCTGGCTGACCGAGATTCGGGTGATGACGGGAGTGATCGGCGGATGAGGAGCGAGACATCGCTCGACGGCCTCTGCGGCAATCGCCGAGGGTGGAACATCGGAGATCGGGCGGCCTTCGCGAAACTCGGCGGCGTATTGGGCCGGGAGAGTATTCCGCCTGTGCTGAGCCAAAACCATCCTTGGTGGATCGGTCGTTAGCGTGATCCGGCGGCCATTGAGGCTGATCTCGCCCTCGGGCGTTCCCGGGCCGAGATCGAGCGCCTTCTCGATCCAGCCCGACCATGAGTAGATCCACCGATAAGGAAGCCCCTGATCGCCATGCAGATTGCTGCACCCGACGAGGACCAGGCGGTCGCGGGCATGAGTCAGGGCCGTGCTAAGGATCTCCCACTCCCTGGACAACTGCCTGTCGCGGATGACATCGCCGATCTCCTGATGGGCAAGCGGAACGGCGAACTTGCCACTCATAGGATTGACTATCCAGGTGGCCAGGCCGTAATCGGGATCGAATGCGAACAGGTGAGGCTTCGGGTCCAAGCTGCGGGACGTGTCAGTGATGAATACGACCGGCATCCGACCGGCCTTGTGAATCGGCATTATCCGAACGCCGTGTTCGGAGATTTGGGTGATTTCCGTTTCCTGGACCTGGGCGAGGAACTCAGGCAGGTCGAGGTTTTCCGAGAGGTCGAGGAGCTTGCGGGCGTTCGCGTATCTTTGCCGACCATCGGGCATGGTTAGGCATCGGTCGGCAAGTTTGTCCAGCAGCGAATTGAGATCATGAGGATCACTAATCGCGCCGAGCAGCGAGATGATCTCCGGTATCCCGGGCGCTTCGCTGAGCGGCCGACTGCCGGTAAAGCACGAGTCAATGCCGTACTCCGCCAGCCGGCGCTCGTAGAAATGGGCATAGTAGGTTGATCTGATGAGGATGCCGATGTCCTCGGCAGGGATTCCGGCGCTGATGAGTTCCGCTATCCGCTGAGCGATGAACTCAGCCTGGGTAAGGTGGCGCTCCTCGGCCGAGTAAAACTCCGGGAGGAAGGCGACCTCCACGTCGCAATCCATGCCTGCGAAGATTTGGCTCAAGTCATGCGGAACGGTGAGACTCCCCTGTTCATGCGGCTTGTCAGGATAGCGGGCGGCGATTTCCTGATGTCGCTGGAAGAGATCATCGGTCTTGCCGAGGAGGTCATCGAAATCGAGGGCCCCGATCTCGGCCTTGGCCGAGGTATAGGCCTCGTGGAAATCGGCGATCAAACTCAGGAGGGTCTCGGACCAGCGAGCAGACTCCCGATCAAGGCAGGCGTCCAGGAAGCCGGTGAGCGCATTGCGGGCGGCTTTGATCAACCGGCCGGTTTCCACATTCCCCGCCTGAGATCGGAAATGCCCTCGGAACTCCCTGAGAAGCCGAAAAGCCTTCCAATCGAACTTACCGGCGGTCAGGCGTGCCCCCCAATCGAGCGATCTTGCCAGATCGGGCTTCGTCTCCCTAATCAGCGGACCGAGCGAGTCGTCGGGAGATTCGTTCAGCGCCAGCATATCGGCATAGCACCGGGTGAATGTTTCCAGGAACGGCGCAGGATCATTGGGGTGGGCGATCGTCACGTCGGATTGCCGGGTTCGTCGGTAGAAGGAAAAGACGGCATCCCTGAACTCATCGAGGTCCATGGCCTCCAGCAACTGCCGGATGACGGGATCTTCCCGACGAGCCTCGATCAAAGAATCGAGCAGCGGGTCGGCAAGCGCGCGCTGCCCGGCAGTACCCAGTATCGTGAACCAGGGATCAACTCCGGCCTCGAAAGGATGATCGCGGAGCACGCGGCGGCAGAAAGCGTGAATGGTAGTATCTTCGGTCATGATTCCAGCAACTCCGTCACATCGGGAATCGGCTCGAGGCATTCAGGACCGATCTCTCCATGCTCCAGGAGGAGGTTGTAGGCGGCTGCGGCCGTATGCTTGATATCCTCATCCTCGGCGGTGGAGCAGTCGAGGATCGTTCGCCGGCGAAGGGCGTTCAGGGACTCGGCCTCCTCGATGGTCGGCATGAAGTCCCCCTCCGATTCGGAAACGAGATAGAGGCGCTCGGTGGCGCTCGATGCTGGGTCGAAGTCGTCTCGCTGCTGCGTGCTCAGTTCGAGCGGATGGGAGAGATGCGCATCGAGGATCTCACGCTCGAAGTCGAGGAGGAATGGATCCTCGGATCTGGGCCTCTCAGGCGATTCGATGATGAACAGCACTCGGAACTTGCGCCCGCCAAGCATGTCAATATCCGAAAGAGTGACTCCGAAGCCATTCGAGACTCGAAATGTCCCCCTGCCGATGGCCGAGAATAGCGCTCGTGAATCGGGCTCTCGGCCAAGGAGGGATTCGCCGGCTTCGATATCGGCCATGATGCGCCGGATGGACCTCCACGCGGCGGATTCCTTCCTGTCCCACTGATAGTGGGCAACTATCCGGCGGATGGATTGCTGACCCGGCGAATCGAGAATCTGCCTCGCGAGCGGACTGCTGGTGAGCGGATAGACTTCGGTCGCAAGCCGGATGCCATACTCGTCGAATATCCGGGCGATCTTCTGTTGATAGGGGCGGAGGTCACGGGCGCTGACGGCGATCTCGTCGAGGGAGAAGCCTTGTCGCAGCAGTTTTCTTATCTCGGAGGCGACTCCCTCCAACGACGTCAGGGTGTTAGGTGTTGGGTGTTGGGTGTTAGGGGGGAGGGAGGCCAGGGTTGTAGGTTGTAGGTTATAGGTTCTAGGGGGGAGGGATTCGGAGGTGAGGAGAACATCACAGGAATCGGCCAGGTGGCGGATGAATTCCATTTGGACCGGGTAGAGGCGGGTGAAGCCGTCAACGATGAC
>DASRZD010000314.1:0-2213 GCA_035686805.1 Armatimonadota bacterium | reverse complement strand
TTTGTAAACCTCGATCGACTGAAGGAGTCTGTGTTTCGCCCCCTCGAGGTCACCATGAGAGAACAGGAGCTTCCCCAGGCCCGTCAGCGCCCGATAGTTATACCGATCAAGCTCAATAGCCCGCTCATACTCAGCAATCGCCTTGTCCCGCTTGAGGAGCTTGTGGTGGAACTCGCCGTTGACGAAGCACGCCATGGACGAGTTCGTGTCAACGAACGGATCCTCCCTGACCTCCGACGCCAACTTCTTTTCGCATCTCGGTGCAAGGGAGATCACACCCGGCACTCGCTCGCCATTGACGATCCTGATCTCCAGGTCACCCGGCAGGTCGGAGA
Organism: Armatimonadota bacterium; assembly: GCA_035686805.1. Lineage (GTDB taxonomy): Bacteria > Armatimonadota > UBA5829 > DTJY01 > DTJY01 > DASRZD01. The sequence continues at coordinate 1,878 of DASRZD010000314.1, read as the reverse complement.
TGTCTATCTCCCCGATCTTCGAGGTCTCGGCCAAGAATTCGATCTCCCTGACGACCTTGCCGCCGACTATGAACTGCAGCCTCTGATCCTTAATCTTGGCAAACGGATAATAGACCAGCTTGCCCTCTTGAAGCTGGAAGGCGCAGTTCTTGGTGACCTCATGAACGTCCGTAAGTCCATAGATCGGCGACCACTGCTCTTCCCAGGTTCGATACTCCTCGGGCGCGAGCCACTCGAAATGCTCCTGGTTCACAATGCGCCCGCTCTGCACCTCGCCATAGAACTGCGGCTCGATGGACAGGTGTGAAGCCGTGTGCTCGCCTGAGAAGTTGCGGCCCCAGGTCCAGAGCTTCTTGCCGGGCACGTCATGACGGTCGGCAAAGTGAATCAGCCCCGACTTCTTCTTCGCGTCAATGATGCCGAAGAAGTTGTACTTGGGGTCGAGCAGATAGATGCCGATCACCTCGGGGTTGTTCTTATACCAGGAAAGGTCAATGCCCTTGAACTCCGGCCAGGTGTAGACCGTATCATAGCCGTGCTCGCTGGCCATGCACTCCCTGTAAATCCACTTGGTGTCGAGGCCGACCGGCACACCGGCATTGCCCCAGTAGCAGAAGCTCATCGGGAGCTTGCCTCGGTTGTAGATCTCGACTCGATGCCTGAGCTTGCTCTCGTTCGGATGCAGGGTGAATGACATCGCCCACTGGGATCTCCCCACTCGCTCCCACTCGCTGACGGTGTAGGTCGCCGAGCCGTCGGGATTCTGCCGGTACTCGGTCTTCCGAGGCCAGGTATTCGTAATCGAGTGGGCGAACGGGTAATTCAGCTCGATCCCGCCTGCCGTATATGCGCCGCCGAACCCGCCGGGATAGGGCTTGACGCAGTCGTTCTTATGGACGACCTCCTCGCTGTGGAGCTTGTCATAGAGCCGCCAGATGCGCCCTCCAAGCTCGGGGAGGAACTCGACGATGAGGTAGGGATTCTCGAATGTGATCCGCCGATACTGGCGGTCAACGAGCTTATCCCGGAGAAAGTGATTGTGGAAGGCGCAGGGATACGTACAATCCTGCAGATACCCGCCGGTCTCGAAGAAAAGCGTGTTCGGATTATCGAACCCAATCCCGGCTGTGGGCAGAGTTAACAGGTCTTCGGTGACGATTACGGATTTCATAGCATCATCCTAAGTATCGAGTGAAGAACGGCACGGACTTATGCCCGCCCCAGGAGTGCTCGCCGGGGAACATGTCCAGCTCCAGCTTATCCGACGCCCCCGCGCCTTCATAAATCGCTTCCAGCCCCTTATAGCATGCCATCGCCGAATCCACGTTGAAGCAGCCGTCATTCGCGGCGATGTCCACCAGCAGCGGCATCGGGGCAAGCAGCCCTTGCAGATCATGGAGGTTCACCAGCTTGAACAAGCCGGGTGTGATCTGCATCCCACAGTAGTTCAGGTCATGGAACGCGAAGTACGGCCAAAGGTCCGAGTAGCAGATGATCTCCGCAGCCTTGAACCGCTTGTCATAGAGCGCGGTCCACAAAGTCATCGTTCCTCCGCCGCTGAGCCCCATCACACCGAGCTTGTCTGCATCCACAAAGGGCAGGGTGCAGGCGAAGTCGGTTGCCGCCATGCCATGCGCAATGTTGATCGAGAGAGTGGTCATCCCCAGCATGGTGGCATGAAGATAATATAGATTGCACCAGTCGCGCCCCCAGTTATTGCTCCGGAAGTTCGGCTTATTGCTGTCATTCCGCTCGCCCGCGCCTATCCAGTCAATGGCAAAGGTCACGAACCCCGCCTTCGCCATCTGATGGCCGTAGTTGTAGTTGTTCCGCTCGATGTCTGCCTTGCGCTCGGGCGAGGAGTCGTTGCCCATGACC
>DASRZD010000313.1:0-11990 GCA_035686805.1 Armatimonadota bacterium | reverse complement strand
CCTCCGCCCCGACGATAGGCTTGCCATAGATATGGGCGGCAGAGGCCATGCCTCGGCAGGTCTCCATTGCGCCGCCTGGATCCCCGAACTCGCCCATCGGCTCGTCGGCCATGCCGGCGTAAGGGATATTATCGCACGGGCTGCCATAAGCCTCGATGGTAAACCTGAGGCCATTCGCATGGGCGAGGTCGCGGATGTGGCCGGCGTAGTTCTCGACGACGAGTTCGGAGATCGTGCGTCGGAGGTCCCAGAGAAAGCGGTCTGAAATCTCCAGGCTTCCCATGACCCGTCCAGTCATCACGGGGAGGAAGGGCTGGAGATCGTATCCTCGGCGCTTTTGGAACTCCTCGCGCATTCGGGCCGTCCAGTTCTGCGAGCCGTTCTCCCAGCTATCCACGTGAGTAGCGACCAACGCGCTGCCCTTGCCGTTGTCGGCGACCAGCTTGGCCATCATGCCGTTGAAATTCGCTTCCGACCCTTCCTTGCTGAGCTTGTCGCATTCGAGCCCGCGGCCGCTCGCCGGGGCAGGAGAATTCTGTGCGCCGGTGCTGGTGTGGCCGAAGCGAACGATCGTCCATTTGCCGGAAGGGACGTCCCACGTCAGCTTGCCGGTCTTGTCCATCTTGGCGCCTATATCGGCGATCTTGTCCTGTTGAATTACCATCTCCGGGGTCAGTGTGCTTTCAGGGAGTGGACCCACCCCGCCGACCCGATAAGCCGCCCTGACCTGGATGTCCGGCATGCGATATGATCCTGGAGTGGGAAACGCAAGGACAGTGATGTCCTGGTAGAATCCTGCGACTGTTTCAGGTTGAGGGAGCACGCCCTCCAAACGCTTCGGGCCTTCCACGTCGGTCTCGCTGAAGACGACTTTCTGCATGGACTCCTCGGGCTTGATCCACGGGCCGCCGCTGCCGTTCCAGCCGGCGTCATTATTCATATTGACCTCGAGTCCAAGCCGGTTGGCCTCAGAGACGACGTGCTTAAAGAGTTCGCGCCATTGAGTACCCATGAAGTCGACCGGCCCGACGGGCGCTCCCTGGTCAACCTCCATGATGAGGACTCCGCCGATCCCGACCCGCTTCATGGCCTCCAGGTCGGCAGTGATCCCATCCCTGGTGATATTGCCGTTTAGCCAAAACCAGTAGACCCAGGGACGAGCGGATGCGGGCGGATTCTGGAAATCCTTCTCGAGGCTCGCAGCCTGCAGAACCGAGCAGCAGAGAATCAGAATCAGCAAGCATGTTCGAATCTTCATATCGTCAAACCTCCTGATGTATCTTTTATCCCTTAATCCCCGTTAGCGTGATGCCTTGAATGAAGTAGCGCTGGGTGAAGAAGAAGACGAGCAGCACGGGCATGACCACGAGGGTCGAGGCGGCCATGAGGAGGCCGAACTCGGTGAGGTGCGCTCCCTGGAAGAGCTGGAGGGCATAGGCGATGGGCATCTTCTCGGGCGAGTTGATGTAGATCAGCGGACCCATGAAGTTGTTCCACGAGGCCATGAAGGTCATGATGGTGAGGGCCGCCAGGGCCGGCTTGATGAGCGGGAGCATGATCTTCCGGTAGATGCCGAAGTAGCTGCAGCCGTCAATCTTCGCCGCATCCTCGAGGTCCATGGGGATGGTCATGAAGAACTGCCTCAACAGGAACACGCTGAACGCTCCCGCGAAGAACGACGGCACCCACAGCGGCCTGAGGGTATCCACCCATCCGAGCGCTCGGAAGATGAGGAAGACAGGTATCATGGTCACCGCCTGGGGGAGCATCATGGTGGCGAGCAGCACCAGGAAGAGCGGATCCCTCCCAGGCCAGCGAAGTCGCGCGAATGAGTAAGCGACCAGCGAACTCGAAAAGAGAGTGCCGAGGATGCTGAGGAGAGTGATGTAGACCGTGTTCCACAGGTACAAAAGGCCCCTGTGGGTCTCGGGAGGGAGGAAGTCGAGGGCGTCCGAGTAGTTCGCCCATTTGAGCCCGAACTTGCGGATCTTGGTCAACTCGGACCTCGGGACGATGAGGGTCTTGCCGCCGGAGACGGGGCGGACCTTCTTGCTGCCGTCCTCGAGCTCCTCAAGTTCCACAACCTTTTCCTGGCGGCCGTTGATCGTCAGTGTGGAGAGTCCATACGACTTCCCGCCGATCTTCATTTGGACTTGCTGGGTGGGAATCCAGACGGGCGGGTACTTGAAAACCTGGTCCTCATCCTTGAAGGAGGTGGTCAACAGCCACATGAAGGGCATGATGAAGACCACCGCACCGATTAGAAGGATGAGGTGCCAGACGCTCTTTCGAATGCGCTCCTTGCGCCGCTTGATCCGCTGCCAGTTTTCCAATCGGGTAGTCGTCATTTGCCCTTCTCGCCCTCATAATGCACCCACCGGCCGGCGAGCTTGACCTGAGTAAGCGAAAGCGCCAGTATCACGGCAAAGAGCAGCCAGGCGATCGCGGAAGCGAAGCCCATCTTGAAGTACTGGAACGCGTTTTGGAACAGGTAATACACGGGCACCTGGCTGGCATCCACAGGCCCGCCCTTCGTCATGATGTAGATTATCTCGAAGGTCTGGAGGACGCCGATCGTGCCCATGATCAGGTTGAAGAATATGTAGGGAGTGAGCATGGGAATCGTGACGTTCCAGAACCTGCTCCACCAGGTGGCGCCGTCAATATCGGCCGCTTCGTAGAGGTGTTGAGGCACACCTTGGAGTCCCGCCAGCCAGAGGATCATCCCGCCGCCTGCACCCCAAAGGCCCATCAGGATCAGGGCCGGCTTCACCCAGTGCTCGTTGGTGAGCCATGCGGGCGCGGCGATGCCGAACCAGGGGGAGATCGTCGCTTTCCAGGCGGCGTCGATCAGCCCGAACTCGGGGTTCAGCACCCAGATCCAGAGGATCGCATTCGCCACGATTGGGACTATGGACGGGAGATAGTAAATCGTCCGATACCAGGTCATTCCGCCGATCTTGGTGTTCAGGAGCATGGCGATCGAGAGGCTGGTGATCATCCCGAGCGGTAGGCCGAGCGCCGCCAGGAATCCGACGTTCACCAGGGTCTTTCGGAAGAAGTACCAGTCATCGCCCATGAGGTCCATGTAGTTCTTGAACCCGACCCATCGGGCGGGATGGAGAACGTCGTAATCGCAGAAGCTAAAAATGATGGAAGCGACGATCGGGCCGATCATGAAGATCAGGAAGCCCAGAATCCATGGTGAGGCGAAAAGGAATCCCGCAATTGCTTCGCCCTGCGAGAGCTTGCCGATGGGGCCGTATTGGCGGAACTTCCTGATCACGAAGGCGATAAAGGCTAGAACGAGCAGGCCGACGATTGCCAAAGGATAGCCCCATTTCAATACGGGAAACCTGCCTCGATTGAAAACCTTGTCGAGTTCCTTCTGGACGACCCTCGTGCCGGCGGTCATTGCCGCTTCAGATGTGAGCTTGTGGCGCGTGGCCTGCTCGAACGCCCTCGCATGCTCGTCCCACAGCCGCTGGCCGACGAAGGTCACGGGCCGGTAGCGGGAGACTTTCATGAGATCAATGAACATCCTGAGCGGCTCGCGGAACTTGGCGGACTTGGGGGCGAACTCGCGGAAGACGACTTCGTTGATTCGGGCATTGGCGGTCATGTTGGGGACATACGGCCGCCCCTTGCCAAGGTTGTACTTGCGCTGGACCTTGCACTGGATCCTCACGGACTCCTCGGAAGTCATCCACTTGATGAACTCCCAGGACTCCTCGACGTGCCTCGCGCCTCGGGGAATGGCCAGGGAGAATCCGCCGCTCCAGGTGATATAGGGCGGTTGGCCCTGGAATGGCGGCTGGCCTTCCAATCGGGCTTGCGGGACAGGCGCTGGGGCGACCCCGAAATCGAGGTCCGGGCCATACCTGGCGATGTTGGCAAGGAACCAGTTGCCGTCAACCTTCATGGCGACGAGGCCGGTGAGGAAGGGATCGAACTCATTCGCCTTGAAGCCCGTCGCGAAGGAATCAATGGCCTCGACGCCCTTGAGGGAATCATAGACCGAGACCATATACTTCAGAGCACCAACCGACCGAGGATTGTTCATGGTGCACTTGCGGCCGTCGGGGCTCATGAACTCGCCGTCATTCTGCCAGCTATAGAGGTAGAGCCAACTGTTGCCGAAGTTGGGGATGAAGCCGATGCGCTTGAACCCGCCATCCTTGCGATAGGCGGTCAGCTTGACGGCATACTCGCGAAGCTCCTCCCAGGTCCTCGGCGGCTTGTCGGGGTCGAGACCGGCCTCGCGGAAGAGAGTGCGGTTGTAGTAGAGCGCGCGGTCGTCGGTATTGAACGGGATTGCGTAGACCTTGCCCTTATAGGTAGCTTCGTTCCAGCAAGCCTTGTAGAACTCATTGGGTTGGATGCCGTCGGGCATGTTTAGGTCGCGCTCGATCAGCTTATCGAGCGACATAAAGGTATCTCGGGAGGCCCAGTCGCCGATGGTGAAGCGGTCCTGGTGAATGACGTCGGGCGGAACCTTGCCGACGATGGAGGTCATCAGCTTCTGGGGATCCATGTTGCCCGCACCCATCGAGAGGACGCGGACGTCTATGTTGGGGTGCCGGCGCTCGAACTCGGCGACGGCGGCGTCGAGGCCCTTCGACTCCTCGCTCGCGGCAAGTCCCCAGACCACGAGCTTGATCTTCTCCGGGCCCTTCTTTGTGCAGCCGGCAAGAAGGGCGAATATGACCGCAAGGCAGAGGATGGTCCTGCAGAAGCGCATGGCATACGTAGAGTTCGAGGGCTAGGAATGGAAAACCTTTCTTTGGGAGTATGGGAGTTTCTGGGATTGGTCAGCTACTCTCAGCTCTTCGTTTCGCCAATAGCTTGCGTATTGTGAGCGAAGTGTAACCGACCAGTACGACAATGGCAACTGATATCACCCAGCGGAGGAACTCATTCTTGGTCAAGCTTTCCGCAATCAGGCGCGAGAATCCAATGGCGAGCCCTCCGATAAGCATGGCGATGCATCCCTCCTTTGGCAGAGCGTTGGCAGCCGGCTCTACGTTCTCGGGAAGCGTCGGAAGCCCGAGCAGGTTGCCGGTCGGAGTGGAACTGCCCTTGCGAGCCTGCCACCATGCTTCCAGTTTCTTTTGCATTGCAGTTGTTCGCCGGCGAAGATCCTTTATCGAGCGCGCATCACGCATCTCCAAGCCAAAGACGTGCGATTCAGAGGTGGGTGTCTCCTGCCATGCGACGAATACCCATGGGAGTTTCCATATGAACAGCTCGTTGACATTGATGCTTATTCCTTGTATCTGGCTTGCGGCAAGGCTGAAGGAAGATCGGTCTCCATAGTAGTTCAGCCGATCGGGATCTGATCTGAGGAAGCCGACATCCCAGGCAGTATCACCTTCATGCATCTCGAAGCTATCCCCTGGTGTGAACCCAACGTGCGCTTCGTCCCGGAGGCTCACCAGGTACAAGTTCTCGCACTTGGTCTGAATGGGCTTCCGCCATCGGCATGTAGTGTAGAAACCGATCGAGGGTAGTAGTGCAAACATGAGGAGTACGGACAGGAGAAACCCTCCTATCCCCAGGACTGCCGCGAGAGGTCCCCTTCCGTCGGGAGCTAGGCAATGGATCAGCAATAAGGCGAGGCCATTGATGCCTCCAAACAAGGCAAGGAGCACGATGATGCCGCAGGTGTTCATCCGCTTCCGCGCCTTGGCGGAATAGACGAGGCTTTGCTCACCCTGTTTGATAGTATCTGCGCTCATCGGCGTTGAACGGCGGTTAGACTACGATATTCACCAGTTTCCCTGGGATCGCGATGACTTTCTTGATCGGCTTGTTGTCGAGGTGCGCCTTCACTCGGTCGCTGGCGAGGGCGAGGCGCTCCAACTCGGCGGCGTCCGTGCCGGCCGGAACCTGGAGGCGGTCGCGGACCTTGCCGTTGACCTGAATGACGATGGTGATCTGCTCCTCTTTCGCGGCTTCCTCGTCCCACGCCGGCCAGGCGATGTTGTAGGTGAAGCCTTGCTTGCCGATGGACTCCCAGAGTTCGTCCGCGATGTGCGGCGTCATGGGGCCAAGGAGCAGAATCAGATTCTCGATAGCCTCACTGAGGACGGAATGACCGATGGTCGAGGGTCCATGGTCAATGGCGGATTGGAAGTCAGCCATTTCGTTGACCATTTCCATCAGGGCAGAGACGGCTGTATTGAAGTGGAAGCGCTCGATATCCGACGTCACCTTCCTAATCGTCTGATGGGTCTTCCGACGAAGCGCCTTCGCCTTGGGATCGGCTTCGGCTTCCTCGGCCACGGTCTTGCGCCAATCGGGGTCGAAGCGGCTCGCGTAGTCGCTCACCAGCCGCCAAACTCGCCCCATGAACCGGAATGCGCCATTCATCGCATCTTCGTTCCACTGGACGGCGTCCTCAAACGGGGCGACGAAAAGCTCGTAGGTGCGGAGAGCATCCGCGCCATACTTCTCGGCCATGGCGTCAGGAGTCACGACATTGCGCTTGGACTTGCTCATCTTGACCCACTTCCAGATGATCTTGTCCTTGGGCAACTGCTCGGCTTCTTCCGAGGAAATGGGAATCAGGTCACGCTCTTCCTCTTCACATTCCTCCTCACAGGGCTGGTCACCGGCTTCCATTCGGCGGTGAGGAGTGTTGGCAAGGAGCATCCCCTGGTTCATCAGTTTGGCAAACGGCTCGAAGAAGGGAATCAGGCCGGCGTCATAGATCACTTTGGTCCAGAACCTGGCGTAGAGCAGGTGCATTACGGCATGGTCCGCACCGCCGACGTACAGATCAACCGGCAGCCAGTATGCCGCCATGTTCTTATCGAACGGCGCGGTGTCCAGGTGCGGGCTGACGTACCTGAGGAAATACCAACTGGAGCAGGCGAATCCACCCATGGTATCCGTCTCGCGCTTCGCCGGACCACCGCACTTGGGGCAGGTGGTATTCACGAATTCCGGGATATTCGCGAGCGGCGACTCGCCCGTGCCGGTCGGTTGATAGTTATCCACGTCCGGCAGGATGACCGGCAACTGATCCTCTGGAACGGGCACCTCGCCGCACTTCTCGCAATGGATAATCGGAATGGGCGCGCCCCAGTACCTCTGGCGCGAGATCAGCCAGTCGCGCAGCCGGTAATTCAGGGCATATTTGCCCTTGCCGGTCTCCTCCAGCCAGCGAGTGACATCCTTCTTCGCTCTGTCGGCAGGCGTTCCGGTGAACAGGCCTGAGTTGAACATTTCACCGTACTCCGCGTGGAAGGTCAATCCACCGAAGTCCTCGGTCTCATCCAACACATAATCGGCCGGGACTCCAGGATGGCGGATGACGGGTGGAATGGGGAGGCCATACCTACGAGCAAACTGGAAGTCGCGCTCGTCATGGGCCGGAACGGCCATAATCGCGCCGGTGCCATAGCCCATCATGACGTAGTCAGCAATCCAGATGGGAATCTTGGCGTCATTGACCGGGTTGACGGCATATGCGCCGATAAAGACGCCGGTCTTCTCCTTTTCGGTGGACTGGCGCTCGATGGCAGTCTCATGCGCAGCCAGGTCTCGGTACTCCTCGACTTCACCGCGCTTATCCGGCGAGGTTAGCTTCTTTACGAGCGGATGCTCCGGAGCCAGGACCATAAAGGTTGCGCCCCAAAGGGTATCGGGGCGAGTGGTGTATATTTCTATATCATCGCCTTGTTCAGACTTGAACACGACGTCAGCGCCTTCGCTCTTGCCGATCCAGTTCTTCTGCATCCGCTTGATGGACTCGGGCCAGTCTATGGTGTCCAGGTCGTCGATGAGACGTTCGGCATAGGCAGTGATCTTGAAGAACCACTGCGGCAGGTCTTTGCGCTCGATGTATGAGCTGCAGCGCCAGCAACGGCCATCCTTGACCTCCTCGTTGGCAAGCACGGTTGCGCAGGTAGGACACCAGTTGGCCGGAGCAAGGGCCCGGTATGCCAGCCCACGCTTGTAGAGCAGCAGGAATATCCACTGAGTCCACTTGTAGTAATCGGGCGCGCTGGAGTTGATCTCGCGTGACCAGTCATAGCCGATGCCGATCAGGTTCATCTGCCGCTTGTAGGTGGCAATGTACTGGGGGACAGTCTTCTTCGGATGGCTGCCCTGCTTGATAGCTGCATTCTCGGCCGGCAGGCCGAACGCATCCCAGCCCATCGGGTGGAGGACATTGCAGCCGTTCATGTGCCGGTAGCGGCAGGCGACATCGGTCGGGATGTAATTCCGGCAATGCCCGACCGAAAGCCCGGCGCCGCTCGGATACGGGAAGAAATCGAGTCCATAGAACTTCGTCTTGCCGGTCGAGTCCTCGGTTCGGAAGAGGTCCGCTTTCTCCCAGCGCTCGTGCCACTTCTTTTCAATTGCCTGGAAATCATATTTATCAGCCATTGTGTTCACCTACAGGGGGTCTCATCGTCTAAACCAAAAGAACCCCGATACTATCAGGAACGTCAGGAGTATGACCCCGACATAGAGCATTGCGAGTTGCTCGTCTCGCTTAAGATGGAAATAACGCCTATTCGCGCCTATGACGGCTATACCCATCGGGAGCAGGGCCGGCAATGCGCCCCCGAACAATATCACGGCATACATTGTGGCAGTCAGGAGCGCATACCCCAGCCAGAACGTACCCCGAACGTTCATTCCCAGCTTGAAAAGCGCCGAGAAGAACAACGCCATGAACACGAAATCGCCCATGCCGATCATGACCGTCGGAATGCCGGGGGTCGGCATGTGGATGGCAACCGCCGAAATGATGGCCGGCTTATTCTCCACTATCTTGCCCAGAGGCCCCACGCTCACATTCCAGTAATCCACGAGGCCGGCGAATACGGCGATGGGCAACACGATATTCTGCTCGCGGATTGCTCTGCCGGCTATGCAGCCCAGGAACACGGCAGCCAGCAAGAGAAGAAGGTCCTGGACAGCCCCGACACTCCCCACTATCTGCGGGGCGGCATGCCTCAGTCCGCGAGTAAGCACCAGCATCCCAATAAAGAGGATTGCACTGACCACGGCCAGCAGCGCTGTTGACCGCATGCGAAGGTTCAACCCGGCAACGGTCAATGCGAGCGCCGACTGCACGAGCATCATAACAGCCACCGCCAGAAAGATCTCCAAACCGTGGGCTCGGGTAGCTGGAATCAGCGGCGATACAAATCTGATGACCAGGTAGACCCCGATGATCGTCAGGCAAGCGCCGGTGCGGCTTAGCCTCATCTTGGCTTCCTCCAGGCTGGCGGCAGGCATTTTGACAAAGATTATACCATAGAGTAGAATCGTGGGACAACAGACGCGTGATGCGTGATTCGTGATAGGTGAGGATGGCGGAGGTAACGATGGACCCCTTACGAATTCTTATTGCCGATGATGAGTCCATAATACGGCTGGATCTCAAGAAGATATTGGAGAGCATGGGCCATAAGGTTGTGGCGGAGGCAAGCGACGGCAAGGCGGCCGTCGAACAGGCTCACAAGGGCGAGCTTGACCTGGCGATTCTTGACATCAAGATGCCGGAGATGGACGGCCTCGATGCGGCCAAAATCCTCACCCAGGAGAAGATCTGCCCCGTGCTGCTGCTCACAGCCTACAGCCAGCAGGACCTCATAGACCGCGCGAAGGAAGCGGGCGTTTTCGGCTATCTGGTCAAGCCCTTCAAGGAAGCGGACCTCCTGCCGGCGATTGAGATCGCCATATCCCGATACAAGGAGATGACGGCGCTGGAGCAGGAATTGGGAAGCGTGCAGGACGCCCTGGAGACTCGGAAGCTGGTTGATCGGGCAAAGGGGATCCTCATGGATAAGCGAGGGATGAGGGAGACCGAGGCCTTCCGATGGATCCAGCTTCAGAGCATGAATACTCGGAAGTCCATGAGGGAGATCGCGGAAGCGGTGATCCTCACGCAGGATGTGTAAACACAGATGTTCGGTGTTGGGTGATGGGTGTTAGGGAGCCCTGGGACCAACCAACACCTAACACCAAACACCCAACACCCTTGCTAGGACCATGAGCGAACAAACACAAACAGAGCGGATTAGGCAGTTAGAGGACACCCTGGCTGAGAAGGGAGTCGAGGTCGAGGCGCTGAGGAAACTCGGCCAGGCCATCGGCTCGACTTTCGATGTCCAGCACATGCTCGATGTCGTCGCGGACATAGCAGTGCAAGTTACGAAGACCGACACCTGCTTCATCTACCTCCTCGACGATGCAGGCGAAGAACTCGTGCTTCGAGCGGCCAAGGGTCCCACCCAGGGAGTCGTCGGCACCATTCGCCTCAAGATGGGCGAGGGCATCACTGGCTGGGTCGCCAAGACTCGAAAGCACGTGGCGATCGGCAAAGAAGCCTTTCGAGACCAGCGTTACAAAGCCTTCGAGATGCAGGAAGACCGCTTCGAGTCAATGCTCTCAGTCCCGCTGGTGGCCGAGGATCAGCTCATAGGAGTTATCAACGTTCGCACGAATCCCCCTCACGAGTACACCGAGAGCCAGATGCGACTGATGGAGCACATCGCCGAGCAGGTAGGGAATGCGCTCGCAAGTTCGCGGCTCTACCGGCACATGGAGGAGAAGGTCTCGCACCTCTCTACGTTGTCGGAGGTCAGCCGCTCGATCACGTCGGGCATGTACCTGGATGAGATCCTCCAGCTTCTGGTAGCCATGACCGCCGAAAGCATGAAGTTCAAGATCGTGACCGTCATGCTGCTCGATGAGGAGAAGCAGGAACTGGTCATAAAGGCGACCCAAAGCAGCAGCCGCGAATACATCAGAAAGCCGAACTTGAAGATGGGTGAGAGCCTTGCCGGGAAGGCGATTTCCGAGGTGAGGCCTATTGCAGTGCTGGATGTGAAGAGCACACCCGAATATCGGTACCCGGACATTGCCCGAAGGGAAGGGCTTTGCTCGCTGATTGCCGTTCCACTCAGGCTGCGTGACAAGGCCATCGGCGTGCTGAACTGCTATACCGACCACCCGCATGTATTCACCGAAGAGGAGATCGCGGTGCTGACGGCGATTGGTAGCCATGCGGCCATCGCAATCGAGAACTCGAAGCTGGTGGTGAGGTCGGCCATCGTTCAGGAGATGCATCATCGGGTGAAGAACAACCTGCAGACCATTGCGAGCCTCCTTCGGCTGCAAATGCATTACTCGAAGTTCGACTCGGTGGAGCAGGTGCTTCAGGAGAGCATCAACCGGATATTGAGCATCGCGGCCGTGCACGAGGTGCTGTCGAAGGAAGAGCTGGACGCGGTGAGCATCAAGAAGGTGGCGGAGAACATTCTCACTGCCACGAGGCAGAGCCTGGTGCCGCCGGGGAAGCATGTGGAGACGTCAATGGAGGGGCCGGACGTTCTGCTTCCGCCTGTGAAGGCGACCTCGGTGGCGCTCATTCTGAATGAGCTGGTTCAGAACGCCGCCGAGCATGGGTTCAAGGACATTGACGGCGGCGAGATAAGGGTTAGGGTTTCGCAGGACGATCGGGAGGTTAAGCTGGAGGTTTTGAACGACGGCATTCCCCTACCCTCCGCATTCGATCTCCGAAGGCATCGGAATCTGGGGCTTCAGATCGTGGAGAACCTGGTTCGCGAGGACCTCCACGGCAAGTTCACGCTCGAGAACGATACGAGCAACGTCGCGGCAAGGGTCGTGTTTCCGAAGTGATTTGCCGATCTGAGAGGAAACTATATGAGGAAGGCTGACATAGAGACTGACGATGAACTTCGCCCCGAATATGACGCATCCCTGCTGAGAGAGGGTACGCGAGGGAAGTACGCAGCTAGGTACAAAGCCGGCACAAACCTGGCTTTGCTGGCCCCTGATGTAGCCGAGGCGTTTCCCAATGATGAAGCGGTTAACGAGGCACTCCGCCTCTTAATGCGAATCGCCAAGAACTCAACCCGGATGCCGCATGGCCGATCGAGAACTAAGGTCAAATAGGGTCGTGGCCGCCACCGTGACCGTTATGTTTCCGAAGTACGGCTCAC
>DASRZD010000312.1:0-15522 GCA_035686805.1 Armatimonadota bacterium | reverse complement strand
TAGGTCACTTCGGGGCAAATCCCCAGCAAGGCCGAAACGGCGTCGAAGAGCCTCCCCATGCTGGAAGTCAATGGCGCGTTCAGCGCTCGCTCGATCTGCGTCTTCACCGCATAGGCCTCTTCGCTCGAAAGTCCAGTTACGTCCATAGTGGCAGATGCATGCAACAGGTACGAGAGCGCCATGCGGCCCGGTCTGCGAACGGCGGCGTCTCCGCCGGGCAGCGGCACGCAGGCAAGATGCATGGCCCGTCGGAAATCCTTATAATCGGCGATAAGGAACTCCCCGCCCCAGATTCGACCGTCCGTGCCGTAGCCCGTTCCATCGAGGGCGACTCCTATCACCGGGCCCGGCATATGATTCTCCGCCATGCAACTCGCGATGTGGGCATGGTGGTGCTGGATCGCAATCTTCTCGGTAGCATCCAACGACAGCGCATACCTAGTCGAGTGATAGTCAGGATGGAGGTCATGGGCGATGATCTCAGGCTCGACCGCGAAAAACCTGCAAAAATGGTCTACCGTTTGCCGGTAGTGTTCCATCGTCGGCGCATTATCGAGGTCGCCGAGGTGCTGGCTCAGCAGCGCAAGCCGCCCCTTTGTCAGGCAGAAAGTGCTCTTCAGATCGCCGCCGCACGCCAATATCTGCGGCATATTCACGTCTAGCTCAATGGGGTGGGGCACATACCCCCTCGCTCGGCGGATGATCATCACAACGCCGTCGAAGACCCTGGCCACCGAATCATCGCAGGCCATGTGAATCGGCCGATTGTGCGTAAGCATGTGATCAGGGATATGCCCCAGCCGTTTCGCCGCCTCATCGTCCTTGTGGGCAATGGGCTCTTCGCTGAGATTGCCGCTCGTCATGACCAGCGACGGCGGGCTTTCCTGAAGCAGCAACTGATGGAGCGGCGTGTACGGGAGCATGACTCCCAGGGTCTTGATCCCGGGCGCAATCAATGGCGAAATCCCGTTATCCGGGAGTGCGGGCATCAGCAGGATGGGCTTCTCGGGCGAAAGGAGTATGGCCTCCGTGGTCGGGTCTACCTCGCATATTCGGCGGACCTCATCCAGGTTGGCGCACATCAAGGCAAAGGGCTTGCCGCTTCGCCCCTTGCGAGTTCTGAGGGTTTCCACCGCCTCGCTATTTCGGGCGTCGCATGCCAGGTGAAATCCGCCCAGGCCCTTGATTGCCAGAACCTTCCCCTCGCGCAGCAGGCACGCCGCCTGCGAGATGATCTCTTTGTCCCCGAGAACCTCGCCATCCAGCCTCAAATGCGGGCCGCATACCGGGCATGCATTCGGCTGAGCGTGGAATCGGCGATTCATGGGATTCTCGTATTCGAACCGGCACTCGGGGCACATGATGAAATCCCTCATGGTCGTGTTCGGCCGATCATAGGGCACTCGCTCGATGATGGTGAACCTCGGCCCGCAGTTCGTGCAATTGGTGAACGGGTAGCGGTATCGGCGATTGGCCGGGCTCAGGAAGTCCGACGTACATTCGGGGCAGACGGCGACATCGGGGGGCACGATGGGCTGGATTTCGCCTTCCTGAAGGCTGGCAATTATCTCGAATGCTTCAGAACCAGTCGGCTCGATAGGGACAGATTGCAGGTCCGAGACTCTGGCGAGCGACGGCGCTTCCGGTCGGATGGAATCTGCGAACTGCCGGACTACCTGCTCATCGCCCTCGGCCTCGATCAGGACGCCGCCGCCGGTATTGCAGACCCATCCGCCAATCCCCAATCTGTGGGCGAGTTGATAGACGAACGGCCGAAACCCCACGCCCTGAACAGTGCCTGTGATTCTGATGCGTAACCTGATATGACCGTTTTTCCGCTGGTTCATCATCTGATCTACTATGCGGGAAATCGCGAAAGAATTCAAGGGGAGCTATGCGTGGGCCACTTCGATGGATTCGACGTAGAACTCGCGGCCGCTCACGATCTCACCCTTCTTGCCGGAGCAGGTGGGACAGCAGACTTTCGCTGGGGAGTAGGAGGTACCGCATTCGGAGCACTTGAACCGGACAGGGACAGATTCGATCGCGACCTCCGCCCCTTCGGCCATAGTGCCTTTCGCCGCCATGTCGAAGTAGGTCCGCACGCAGTCCGGGTCCATGGTTGACCACTCGCCGGACTTGATGGATACCCGGACTATTCGCGCAGCGCCCTGTTTCGACGCCTCATCGAGAACGAGCGATACGATACTTTGGACTGCTTTGACTTCGTGCAACGCTATCTCCTTGGCTGCCGATCGTCTGAATAACCGCCGATGCCGCCTTCAGCGGAGGATAGACTGCTTTCGGGTATATGCCGATCCCCAGGCAGAGGATCGCAAGAATCACCATGGAAACCACTACAGTCAGTGGCGCTTCTCTCACCGTCGGCGCTGAGGCGGGTGGAGTCGCCTGCCCCCAGAAAACCGACTTCGCCGCCTTCAGGAGCACGACCAACGTCACCAGGCTGCCCGCGATTCCGAGGATGACTGCATACCAATCGCCCGCTTCCGCGCCGGCGACGAACAGCGCGAGCTTGCTCTGGAAGCCGTTGAGCGGCGGGATGCCCGAGACCGCCAGCGCTCCGACAAAGAAGCAGAAGCTGGTGACAGGCATTCTCTTTGCCAACCCGCCCAGTTCGGAGATCTTCCGAGCGCCGGTGGAGTAGATGATCGCCCCTGCCGCCAGGAATAAGAGAGCTTTCGCAAGGGCATGATTCAGCAAATGGAATAGGCCGGCGTAGATGCCTAGCTGAGTCCCGATCCCGAACCCCACCAGCACATAGCCGATCTGGCTCACGGACGAATAGGCCAGCATCCTCTTCAGGTCATCCTGCGCGAGGGCCATTATGTCGCCGATGATCAACGTGAAAACTCCCAGGGCCAGAGCGAACATCGCGACCGGGGCGAAGGTTGGGTAGAAGAGGCTGACTGTGCGGACGAGGGCGTACAGCGCCACCTTCAGCATCACTCCCGAGAGCAGGGCCGAGACGGGGGTCGGGGCCTCCGCATGAGCATCCGGCAGCCAGGGGTGGAATGGAGCGATCCCCGCCTTGGTGCCGAATCCGACGATCAGGAACGCCGATGCAAGTATCACCGTTGTCGGAGGGAAGCTGCCGGCGACCGTTCTCAGGTCAGAAAGCAGGAGTCCCTTCGAGCCGCCGAGGATATTCGCGCCGGAAGCGTAAACAAGCACACACCCGAACAGGGAAAAAGTTATGCCCACGGTAAGCAGCATCAGATACTTGTAGCCCGCCTCCAGCGAACGTTTGTCCCAGTAGAATGCCACCAGCAGCCCGCTTGCGATGGTGCTCGCCTCGACTGCCACATAGAGCATGATGATGTTATTGGAGAGGCAGGCCCACAGCATGGTGGCGATGAATAACATTATCCAGCCGTAGAAAGCCGTCAATCGCCCGCTGGTGGTGGTGTGAGGCAGACCGCCCTCCTGGACCTGATGGCGCATGTATTTCAGGGAGTAGATCATCGCGATCAGCCCGAGTCCGGAGATCAGGCTAATCAGCAGGGCACTCAGCGAATCGGCGTAGAGCTGGTTGTTAAAGGATGTGAGCACCTCTCCCCGCAACGTCGCCGAAACGATTGCCGCAGACAATGCCAATGCCGCCGCAGAACCCAATACTGCCAGAACTTCCCTTAACCCCGCAGCATACTTGCCAAGGATGAAGATCAATACCGCCGCCGACGTCGGCACTATCACTACAAGCGCTGGTATAACCGATGCTGTCTCAGTTGACATGTCTAACCTCTCTAATCCGTAAGAAGTAATCCGTAAGGGCATCTCCGGTTACGCATTACTCGTTACTCATTACCAGTGCAACTCGGTAAGCTTGGATGTATCCGTCGAGCCGAACTTCTCTCTAATGCCGCCGATGATGTACAGCAGCAGGTAGACGGTCACCACGACCTCGGTCGCGATGCCGGCGAGTGCGGTCTCCTTAATCGTCGGCGCGAGGCTGACAAGGCTCAGATGAACGCCGTTCTCCAGCAGGCAGAGGCCGATGACCGTCTTGATCGCGTCACGCCTGGTCAGTATTGCATAGAGACCCAGGAAAAAGACCGTGAACGCCACCGCAAGGTTTGTCTCCGCGATCTGGGCCAGGTTTCCGCCGGCATTGACAAACAGGCTCGCATGCATATGTGTCAGCTTGTACATCGCAGAGGCAAGGGCAATCAGCAGCACCGCCGAAACCCCGAAGCTAACCGCGGGCTTCGTCTCCTGCTCGGCCCCTGCCGTCGAGCGCCAGAGGAACCACGGCACGAGTACTGCCTTCGTCACCAAGGCAGTTGCCGCCCAATAGAGCAATGCGGAGTTTTGGACCGAGTATGCGAGCAGCAGCCCGCATATCAGGAGCGCCTGAGCCATGTAGGCTACTGTCGAATGGCGCAGGTTTCGAGCCTCGACAGCCGCGAAGCTGGTCAGGATCATCAAGAGACTGAGCGTGTGAATCAACTGTGGACTGATTTCCATGTTTACACTCCGATCACCGCAAATGCGAGTGCGGCCAGTGATACGAAAAGCACCCGGCCCATGTAGGTCATGGACTGATCAATTCGCAATCTGGGATTGACGCTGTCAATCAGGCCGATCACGACGAAAACCACCAGCACCTTCACCAGGCCGGCCACGAGCGCCAGGGGCGCGAAACTCACTCCCGGCCAGGGCACGAATATCGAGACGAGAATGAACGAGAAGACGAGCTGTCGGATGTAGAAGGACAGCTTATACAGTGCAAGTCGAGGGCCGCTAAACTCCATGAACGGCCCGTCCGCGATCTCCTGATCGGCCTCCACCATATCAAATGGGAGTTTGCCGATGTTCGCCTGGAGCGCGAGGAAGAACGCGATCCCCGCGAACGCCATGGACATGCTCGGCCCGTGAGCGATCTGCCAGCCGATGACGTCGCCCATCAGCAGGGATTTCGCCTTCACGCCGGCAGTGAGGAGAGCGACGACCGCCACAGGCTCGGCGCTGAGCAGCATCATCATCTCGCGGCTCGCGCCTGTGTAGCAGAAAGGATTTCCCGACGCGAAAGCCCCCAGCATGACCGCCACCGCACTGAGGGACATGATGTAGACCCACACGATGATATCGCCGGACGTTCCGAGCGGTGCCTTGCCCCACATCGGGGTCAGAGTCGCGGCCAGGAGCATCGCGCCGAGTGAGATCATCGGCGCAATCCTGAAAAGCGCTCCGCCGCCCATCTGCAGGTCTTCCTTGCCGAGGAGCTTTAGAATGTCAATATAGGGCTGGGTGATCGGCGGGCCTTTCCGTGAATGGATCACCGCCTTCAGCTTCCGCACGATGCCCTCGAAAAGCGGCGCGAGCAATATGACCAATATCACATTTAGCAGCGCTCCTGCGATGAACATGTCTACCTCCAAGCGAAAAGAATCACCAACACCAGCACTACGCCTATGAGCTGCCAGAGCATGTACATTGCCGGCAGACCGCTGTGACTTCGGCTGATTCTGTCAGTCAGCCGCGAGCCCGACTTGACCAGCGGGTTGTAGAGCCAGCCGTCGAAATCGAATAGCTTCCTTAGGAATTGCAGGTTCATTCTTGGAAGCCGAACAGTCGGGTATATGCGAACGAACGCACTCTTGAATGGCAGGACAAATCCATGCGCTCGGTATCTCACCTGGTCCGTCGTGTATTCCTCGCCGCCATACCACGGGGCAGTTTCTCGGGATGGGGCATTCCCCGATTTCGAGATTGCATAGGCGATCAGTCCGCATACCAGCAATCCAATCGTCGCAATGGCAGGATTCCATACCCCGGCGGTTACTCCGCCAAAATGCAGGCTGATACCCGAGAGGTTCGCGCCGAAGATGTTGGCAAAGCCTGGTACGGACATCGAACCGAGCGATCCCCGGACTGCCCCATAGAGAAGAGTGATGGGAAGCAGCGGGATTATGCCGAGGACGATGCATGCCACGGCGAGCGCAATCTGCGGCGCCTGCATGGATGCCGGCACATCGCCGGTCACCTTCTTCCCGGCAGTCGCCAGCTTGCCAAGGAATATCGCCCCCAGGAACTTCATAAACGACGCCAGGGTCGCAATCGAGCTGAAGAACGCCGCCAGGACCAGCAGCAGGAACAGCGGCGATGTGAGTCCGCCCTGGAAGCTGGACTGGTAGATCAGCCATTTGCTGGCAAAACCGTTCAGAGGCGGGATGCCGGCGATGGCGAGAGAGGCGATTATGGCTGTTGCCATCGTGAGCGGCATTAGAGCGCCAAGCCCGCCGACCTTATTCAAATCGCGTGTGCCGGTGGAATACTCGGCCGCTGCCGCGTTCAGAAACAGCAGTGACTTGAAGCAGGCGTGGTTTACTACATGGAACAGTCCCGCTATCAGCGCCACCACCGCAATAACCGGGCTGCTATTCAGGAAAAAGATGCCCGTGCCTATCCCAAGGAGCATATAACCGACCTGGCCAATGCTGTGGAATGAGAGCACCCGCTTGCTGTCATCCTGAAGCAGCGCTGTCAGCGTACCGACGAATATCGAGGTAGTTCCGAGAACCGCTATTATCCCTCCCCAAACCTCTCTGTACTCAGGCGCGAGGAACTCCACGAAGACCCTGAAAACGCCGTATATACCGGTCTTGATCATTGCGCCCGAGAAGATGGCGGATGCAGGGCCGGGTGCGGCAGGATGGGCCTCCGGGAGCCAGCCGCCGAATGGGAACATGCCGGCTTTGGTAGTGAACCCTATAAGGAATAAGGCAAGCACAATGTGAATAAGGACGGGGTTCGTCTGCCCCATTCGGCCCAGAGCGCCGGCAATGTCTCCGAACGCCCATGATCCTGACAGGCTGTAGGTTACGACTCCGGCGGCAAGCATGCATGCTGTCGCAACGTGGATCATCACGAAGTAGACCCATGCCGCCCGTACCTTGGTCGCATCCTCGCGGTCAAACCAGACCAGCACCCATGATGTGAGCGTCATGAGTTCCCAGAAGACGATAAAGAAAAACAGGTCTGAGGAGGCGACAACTCCGACGATCGCGCCCATGAGCAGCAGTGCGAACGGATAGTATCTCGCGGGGGACTGGCCGGCATAGACCTTGCCCATATACTCGATTGCGTACACCATTGACGCCAGCCCGACGAACGGCAGCACAAGCAGGAAGATGGCGCTGAGTTTGTCAATATGGAATGTCAGAGACGCTCCCAGCACCGCTAGTTTCAGGCCGGGCCGGATGTCGGCAATATTCTGGCTGAAGGCTCGGAGTGCGAGGATCCACAGCGAAATGCTGGCAACACCCATGAATGCCGTTGCAATATAGCCGGTCTTCCGCCAATCCTTGTGGAAAAGGCTCGTTATGACGGCTCCGACTACAAGCAGCCCAAAGGCCAGGAATAGCAACTGCTCCGATGTCATGATAACCTCCAGCTAAGGCATGATCGCCTGGACAATTGGGATGCCGGCAATCGGCGCCAGGAAGCATGCAATGATGAGAACGACGAGAATCCAGTCCATGCTCGGCGGCAGGTCGAGGGATCCGACGAGCTCGGCTTCGGGCTTGTCCGCCTTCTGTGCGGATGGCGCCAGCACGCCTTGCTTCACCTTCCCGAAGAAGACCTTCTGCCCGACCCACAGAAACCATGCGAAGGAGATTAGACTTTCCGTAAGGATGAGGATCAGGGCAATAGGCCCGAATGCGCCAGGAACCTGCAATGCGCCTATGAGCACGTAGATCTTGCTCCAGAAGCATGCCAGCGGCGGAATCCCCGTCAATGCGAATGCTCCCACGAAGAATGCGACGGCCGCGATGGGCATTGACTTTGCCAGGCCCGAGAGTTTGGATATGCTCCGAGTACCGGTGGCATAGGCAATCGCGCCCACGGTCAGGAATAGAAGCGTCTTTGCGACCGCGTGCATGAGAATGTGAAGAATCGCTCCCTTGAACGCCATCGTCGCTCCGAGCGATCCCAGCCCCAATCCCAGGAAGATGTACCCGAGCTGGGCAATGGTGGAGTATGCCAGCAGCTTCTTCAAGTCGTCTTGGAAGAAGTACATTGCCAGGGCGGCGAACATGGTGACCAGCGCGGCAATTGCTACAAGCATGCTCATTCCGGTCGGAAGCTCCCAACCTGCGAGGAGCAGCCTGGCGGTGAGGAATACGCCGGCTTTCACCATCGCCGCTGCATGCAGATAGGCGCTGATGGGGGTCGGGGCGGCCATTGCTTCGGGCAGCCATGTATGGAACGGGACCTGCGCGCTCTTGGCCCATGCGGCGATAAGGAATAGTGAGAATGCCCAAGCTCGGGTTACAGGAGTCATCTGCCCCAGGGCATTGAACCCCATCGAGCCTGTGGCGCTGAAGACCCACACCAGCCCGCCAAGGAAGAAGAGCCCGCCGAACGACGTCATCACCAGCGCCTTCATGCCCGCTTTCAACGACTCCTTATTGTCATAGAACGAGATCAGCGCCCAGGAACAAAGCGTCGTCATCTCCCAGAATATGAGGAGCTGCAGCAGGGTCGGGGATATGGCGATTCCCACCATCGAGCCCACGAAGGTCATGAGCCAGAAGTAATACCGTGCCTGGCCGGACTTGGTCGGATGCTCGTGATTGCCCGAGCTTAGATAGCCCATGGAGTAGATCGTTATGGCCAAACCGATCAATGTCGAGGCCAGAAGCATGATGATCGCCAAAGGATCGAACTGATAGCCGAAAAGCCCGGTGTCCATGCCCAGCCACGGCATGCTTCCGAAAAGGCGAGTCTCGTTCGCCGCTCCCAAAGCCAGAATCACGGCCAATTCGGCAGTGATCGCGGAGGCAATGACGGCGACTATCTTCGAAGCGCGGTCCCTTGCCGCCAGACATGTCACTGCTCCTGCGAACGGCACGGCCAATATCGCGATTGCCAACGATTGCATGTCAGATCCTCCCCGGGTAAACGATCGGAGTCTCCTCCCATCCTTTCAGGTAGGCCTCCAAGTCGAACCCTTCCGGCAAGTGCTCCTCTTTCTGAGCCGCAACCTTCTTAGGGACGAGTCCCAATGCGAGGGCTGCGCCGTAGACTATCGCTTCGGGCCTCGGCGGGCAGCCCGGAATGTACATACTCACCGGTATCACAGTATCCACGCCGCCGAGGACATTGTAGGTGTCGAACCATATGTTGCCGCCGACCGAACAAGCGCCCACCGCGATGACGACCTTCGGGTTCGGGGTCGCCTCGTAGAGCCTCCTGAGCGCCGGGGCAACCTGCCTGCTTACGGGGCCGGCTACCACGAGCGCATCCGCATGCCGGGGGCTTCCGACCAGCTTCATGCCGAACCGCTCCACGTCATAGTAGGGGGTCAGCACGTCTATCACTTCGATATCACAGCCGTTGCACGAGCCGCAGTTCGTGTGATAGAGCCACAGGGACTTGGGAAACATCTTCTTGCAGAGATCGGCTATCATAGACTCTCCTCGCTTTCCTTCACGAGAGAAGTGGGCATCACGAAGTCCAACGGCGGCTTGGTGGGGAAGCTCCCGTGCTTGTTTTCATCGCCCGGTCCTCGACCTCGCCATCGCTTGCTGGCAAACTTGTCAATCACGTTGTCATACTCGAAGCATCGGCCGCAGCGCTGGCAGCTAGCCATCCATAGCGTCATCTCGGACTTGAGATCGGCCTTGTCCGGAGTGGCGGTCTCGAATGCGTCAGTCGGCCAGATGGCGTCCTCGGGGCAGACCTCGAAGCATCGGGCGCATTGAATGCACCTGTCGAGGTGGAAGACAATCCGGGAGACCTCACCCAGGTCCTCTATCACGATGCACCTGGGAGGGCAGACGTTCGCACACCCACCGCAGCCTATGCACTTGCGGGCGTCGAACTTGATCTTCCCCCGAAACTTCGCAGGCACCTGGACCGGCTCGAATGGATAGGGCAGCGTCACCCGGCCTGCACCCAGACATATCACCGCTTCTTTGAACTTGGCCTTGAACATATCGCCTACTCCTTGCCTCTGGATAGCTTCTCCAGCTCTTCCTGCGTGTAGATGCGAACCTTGCCGGTATTAACGTCCAGCGTCTCGACGCGCTCCGTGCATGAGAAACACGGGTCGAAGCTGCCGATGCTGATCGGCACGTCTGCGAGTTGGAGTCCCTCGATCATAACTCCGACCGCCTGCAGGTTCTGGTAAGTCGGGGCTCGGACCCGCCATCGGTACGGGCGATTCTCATCGCCGCTGAGTATGTAGTGGTGCGCCTCGCCCCTTGCGGCCTCGACCGAGCACAAGCCTATCTTGCCGTAGGGCAGCGAGTGATCAATGTCCGCCATCACAGGCCCGCCGGGCATATCATCCAGCACCTTCCTTACCAATCGGATGGATTCGAACAACTCAAGCACTCGGACGAGCGTCCTGGCCCAACTGTCGCATCCGTCCTGTACCTGGATCTGGGTTCCGAGTTCCTTGTAGGCAGCATAGGGGTGATCAACCCGGCTGTCAATCGCGACGTTCGAGCCCCTCGCCGTGGGGCCTACGGCTCCCAGCGCTCGGGCATTCTCCTCAGTCAGTATGCCGACGCCTTTCAGCCTCGCCATGAGGGTGGTGTCTATGACTACGGCATCCGCCACCGCCTTCGACTCTTCTTCCACCTTATCCAGCACGCGGCGGATGTCATCGGCGGCCGATTCATCAATGTCGAAGCGAACTCCGCCAATCAGGTTCGACGAGTAGTGCTTACGGTTGCCGGTGATGCGCTCCATGAGCCACATGACCGGCTCTCGAATTCGCCATGCCTGCATGAGAATCGTGTCGAATCCGATGATATGACCCGCCAAGCCGACCCATAGCAGATGGCTGTGGATGCGCTCCAGCTCCAGCAGGAGCGAGCGGATATACTTCGCCCGCATGGGAACTTCGATGCTCACCGCATCCTCGACTGCCTGGCAGTACGCGCATGAATGCACCTGGCCGCAAATCCCGCAAATCTGCTGAGCCACGAACGGAATCTGGTTATAGTTAAGCTCGCTGTCGGCTAGTTTCTCGATCGCCCGATGGTTGTAGAAGCCGCGGTAGTCCGACCCGACGACCTTCTCTCCGTCCATGAAGAGCCTGAAGCACGCCGGCTCTTCCAAAACGGGGTAGAACGGCCCAAGCGGGATGACGGTCGTGCCCTCGGGGGCTTCCATGTGGGGAGGCGCATTCTGAGGCTCGAAC
This sequence comes from Armatimonadota bacterium, assembly GCA_035686805.1. Classification (GTDB taxonomy): domain Bacteria; phylum Armatimonadota; class UBA5829; order DTJY01; family DTJY01; genus DASRZD01. Next base: position 4,346 of record DASRZD010000312.1, on the reverse strand, counting down.
GGGAAGCGCTGATTATAGGTGAACTCCTTGCGGAGCGGGTGGATACCATTCGGGAAATCGTCTGACAGTACCAGCCTGCGCTGATCGGGATGGCCCGTGGGCGTTACTCCCAACAGATCGAACGCTTCCCGCTCGGTCCAGTTCGCGGCAGGAACTTCCGGCGTGATGGAAGGCACTCTCAGGTCATCCGTAGGAACGTGGGATTGGAGGACGAGGAATTTCTTGTGCTCATCAAAGGAGATGATATAGGAAACCCGGAAGTCGTTGGTCTTCTGACGCATGTCGGTGGCAACGCTGATCACCAATCGCCCGCCCAGGTTATTCACGGCATGCTTTGCAACCGACGGCAAAGCCTCCCGGGGAATGGTTACCACGAACTGATCCTTGACATGCTCCTGGTAGTTCTCCAGTATATCCGGAAAACTCGTCCATAGGTCTAGAAGAAACTCCTGCTGTTTCACTTTATCCTCCCGGCCGCGGTGCCTTTGGGGACCAGGCGTATCAACATTTCCTCAATATATCCCGCGGCGCTAATGACTTCGTCGCACATGGCTGCTCCCTGACGAACGTCTTTCGGCTGGACCGCCAGCACGAAACAATTGCAGCTCAATTCTCGCTCCAGATATTCCATCGTCATCTTCAGCGGCGCTCGATGGGTATCGAATCCGGAACTCCGCAAGTCCTTGGTCTCCAGGAGAGCCAGGTTCCCCGGCTTTCCGCCTAAATCCACGGCATCAACGAACAACACGGTATCCGGCCTTATCTCTCGAATCTTCCAAGTGTCACACTCCGGCGATGCTCCGCTCTCGATCACGTGCTCGAAGCCCGCCGTCTCCAGCAGTCGAGCAGCGAGAGGGCCGACTCCATCATCACCATGGTCGTCCTCTCCCACGCCGACGACCAGCACATCTCCTGACAGTCTCGAGGCCAACTCGTCTTTCACGCTAGAGCTTCAGTTCCGGCAGCGAGCGCATCTGCTGATAGGTGAATACCGGGCCCTCTGTGCAGAGATAGACATGGTTCACACAGCAATGCCCGCACTTGCCCACGCCGCATTTCATGTAGCGCTCGAGGCTCGTGACAATCCGATCCTCGGAGAACCCCGTCCTCAGGAGGCTGATGGTCACGAACTTGATCATGATCGGCGGCCCGCAGGTCAGGGCAACCGTCTTCTTGGCATTCACCTTTATCTTGTCCAGCAAGACGGTAACCACCCCGACGTCGCAATCCCATTCATCACATCCGATGTCAACCGTCTGGAGCAGGTGCATGTCTTCGCGCTGCTTCCACTTCTCGAGGTCATACTTGAAATCGAGGTCCGCAGGCGTCCTGGCACCGTAGAGCAGCCAGAACTCCCCGTATTCCTCGCGATTGGCCAGGATCTGGAGGATCGCCGGCCTGAGAGGAGCAAGCCCGCACCCGCCGCTGACAACCAGGATATCATTTCCTTTTATCTCTTCCAGCGGCCAGCAGTTGCCCAGCGGCCCGCGTATGCCGACCTGCCCGCCTTTCTTCAGCTTGTGCATGGCCTGGGTGACTTTCCCCCGAGCCACGACCGTCAACTCGAAGAACGACTTCTCCAGGGGGCTGGACGCGAATCCGATGGGCGCTTCTCCCGCGCCGAAGACCGTGACTTCCACGAACTGGCCCGGCTCGAAGCTGAATGACTTGGCGTAGTCCTTATCCTCGAACGCAAGCCGGAATGTCTTGGTGTCCGGCGTCTCGTCAATAATATCCTCGATCACCGCAATCATAGGAACATAGAGGTTCCCGCTCGGCTGATCGGTGACACCCCACATTTTCCTCGGTTTGGCAGCAGTAAGAACCATTGTTTACACCTCGGCCGCTTTCTCTTGAGGTTCGAAGTACTTCGGCATGGCCCGCCGAAGTCGCTTGATGACGGTCGGCACTCCAAGGTCGGCGAGACACGTGAATACGCATCTGCCGCATCCGACGCAGCCGTGCCTTCCATCTCGCACGATGTACGGGTAGCTCGCCTTATGATAGAAGCGCCTCAAAATCCGGCTTCCCGGGGTCGGCCTGGGATTGTATCCGCTCGCTTCACGTGTGAAGCCGGCGAACTGGCAGGAATCCCACGACCGGCTTCGGACGTATGAGCCATCCGCCAGCTTGATTTCATCCACTGTATAGCAGGTGCATACCGGGCAGAGATTCGTGCATGCGCCGCATCGGAAGCAGGTTTCGGCGATCTCTTCCCATACCTCCTCGGGCACATCATTGTTGGATATGTAGTTGATGGCCTTCGCTATGTAGGCTTGTGTCTCGAACAGGGAGTCGGCCTGGAGCTCGATCTGTTTCCTCTCAGCGAAGTCCTTCGGCTGAGCCTTGCCGAGCATATATGCCCCCGGCGCACATGCCTCGCGGCCCTTGTCATTGCCGATCTCCACCAGGAAGCGATCGCCCAGGTCGGTAAGCTGGACATCGAACCCGGCATCGAGATACGGACCGGCGTCACAGCACATGCAGAAACACTCTTTCCTCGGCGGCTTGCCGCATACGAGGCTGAAAAGGACCGTGTTGTCCAGGCGAGCTTTGTAGTACGGATCAACGATCGGGTTGCTGAAGAATCGCTCCTGGAACCGTATCGCCGTCACGTCACACGACCGAATCCCGACTATGGCCTGCATGGGCGCCTCTATCCCGCCCTCCACCTCCACGGACTTGCCGGTCTTGTACCGGAACATATCCTCGTAATGAGGCAGCAAGAAGCGTTTCGGAGGGTAGATGTCATGGCCGTACTCCCACACGATGTCTTTGGGCGACTCGATAACATCGAACATTACATCGCCGCCGAAGAATCGCTTCGGGGCAATCAGGCGCATCTTACTCGCCACGCTTGCGAAGAACATCAGTGCGTCCGACTTCTTGAGAATCAGAGCGTCAGTAGTTTTCATTTCACCGCCTCAACCTTGACCGACAACCCTTTGTAGATCGGGACGCCGGATTCTGGATCGCATTCATACGATGCGAGCGCATTTGGGGAATCGCCGCCGAAATAGTGAGGGACATGGATACATCCGCGCCTAACCGAGTCCGACAGCAGCAGTCGGCGCGTGAGTGTCCCCGACTTCGAGGATATTTTGATAAGAGCCCCGGCCCTCAGACCGAGCTTCTCGGCGTCTGCCTCGCCCAACTCAGCGTAGGTCTCCGGATACTCCCTTGCCAGGACAGAGCTTCTGCATGCCACACTGCCGGTATGCTGAGGGAAGATAGCCCGGCTCGACACCAATTTCAGCGGGTACGCATCATCCTGCTCAGGAACATCAACCGCCGAGACCGGAATCAGTTTGGGGATCACGCCATTCAGCGGCACCTGGTGTCCCCACGACTCGCTGGCTTTCTCGTATGATATGCCTCTGTACAGAGTGACGCCGGTCGCGATCTCATTCAGCACTTTTTTCGGATCTCGCTGCATATTCGCGCCGAGTTCCGCGGCAATATCGGCCATGATATCGAGGTCCGACCTCGATTCGCCGATGGGCTCGAGGACCTTGCGCACGCACTGAGCGCGCCTCTCGATATTGGTGAAAGTCCCATCTTTTTCGAGGAACGAGCAGGCGGGGAAGACAATGTCTGCCAACTTCGCGGTTTCGGTCATGTAAAGATCGGCGACCGCCAGGAAATCGAGCTTCTCGAGGGCGGCCGAAGTCGCTTTGGAGTTCGGCGCCGAGAGCGCCACGTTCTCGCCGAATATCATCATTGCCTTGAGATCGCCGGATTGGATCATATCAACCGCCGACATGCCGACCTCATCGGCCAGCTCACAATCCCACACTATACCCCAGAATTTCCTCGAAGTCGGGTCGGACAGCATTCCGTAGCCGGGTAGGAAATCGTGCGCCATGCCCATTTCCGATGCGCCCTGCGCATTTGCCTGGCCTCTGAGCGGCACAATGGATCCTCCGAGGAGGGTCGCTATGTTTGCCAGGGCCTTGACTATCTCGCTGGAGTTCGCCTGCTGCATAACCCCCAGGCCGAACATGACTACCAGCGGGGGATTGTGTGCAATGGTCTCCGCCGCCTTCTTGACCGCCTCGATATCCACCGCCAACTGGCCAGGGCCGATGCTCTCCAGGGAGTTTCTCAGCTCCTCGAAGCCGGGGAGTTCGGCGGCGGAATCGGTACACAGCTTTTGATCGAGGATCGCTCGAAGAAGCGCCCGCATCCACAGCAGGTCGGTTCCCGGCTCAGGATGTATGTATGTACTCGCAAGAGGCGCGAGCTTCGAATCTCTCGGATCGAGGACGACTATCTGACAGCCGTTCTCTATGGCATCCAGAATGCGAGAGCCTATGTGAGGAAGCTGCTCCATTACGTTCGCTCCC
>DASRZD010000311.1:0-2396 GCA_035686805.1 Armatimonadota bacterium | reverse complement strand
ATACCAAGATAGGCTATGAGCTATGGGCTACCGAGGGCTACTATGGCATCGTGATTACGGAAGGTAAGCTTAGAGTTATGAGCCCCGCCTGTTCGCCTCCCGATATACCGATAGACGGATGGGATGCGATTAAGGGGCAGGCGAACGTCTTCAAGATAGTCTGGCAGGAGGATTCAGTGCTGATCTACGTCAACGGCGGCCTTCAGCCTGCCGCCACCTACCAGGGCCCCTGCATCCCCGACGTGCCCATGAAGGTCAGACTTAACGCCAGTAACGATATTGCGGACGTGCTAAGGGTGGACTATGTGACCGTCAGGTACTGAATCGCAATCAAGCGACGCTATCTTTCCAGCTTGGGCGCAAGCGGATACTGGACGGGAATGAACAGGACCTCTTTGCCGTCAACCATCTTCGAGTAACCGCCTGCGCGCTTGATGTTCTCGCGGACGACCTTCAGGCAGGTCGGGGCGAGGTCGTTGCACGTGTACTTCACGTTCGCAAATGGCTGATCCGCGATCGCCGGGATGCCCGCAGTGTACTCCTTAGGGATGGCCTTGTAGCCCATGATGGTGCAGAGGACCCCCGCCGCGCTGGATGGATTGCAGTCCGAATCCTGGCCGCAGCGAGTGGATATCTCCAGTGTTTTCGCAAGGTCGCCGTCGCCGTAGAGCAGGCCCATCACCACATACGCCCCGTTGATGCTGGCGTCAATGTTGAAGCCCTCCGAATCGGTGGAGCACTTGCCGCTCGGGTGCTGAGCCCACTTGTCCTGAATCTTCGTCCATGTTGCTTTCCAATCATTCGGATTCTGGTGATGCCAACGCATCACATCGCGAATTGTCTGGGCGTAGGTGCTCCAGGCAGGGATTGCTTTAAGGCCATACCGCACGATCTTCTCAACGTCTTTCTCGAAGAACGCCTCGGTGTACATCGCTCCCATGAACATGCCTCCGTAGAGGCCATCGCTCGAATTCATGATCCGCCCGAAAAGCTCCGACTGGGCATTCGATGATCTCGGCAGGCCGGGGTTGATCAGGCCGATGAGGTCCGACTCGATCTGGAAGTCAATGTCCTTGTAGTGATCGTTGTACTTTGCGCTGCCTGAGTCAGGGGGCATAATGCCCTTTATGACATTGTCCCTGCCGGCCTTGTTCGCATGCCACAGGCCGAACTTGGTCTCGGCGAAGGCCTTCCCCGCCTCGGCATAGGTGATGTCCAGGCCGTATTTCTCCAGCGCCTCCAAGAAGCTCAACTCCACATAGATGTCGTCCTGGTTCAAGGCGTTGGACATCTTGGCGGGAACGATCTCCTCATGGAAGATCCTTCCCTGGGCCTTGAATTCGGTTTGCGCGCCGTAGGTGACGCCGATCATCTGACCGGCCCATCCGCCCTGACATTTGTCAAGATAAACCTCCACCGGAAGCTGCCGAAACTGAGCGGCGGATACGGCGCCGGCGGTCAGGATACAGGCAATAAGGACCCTGGTGAGCGTTCTCTTCACAACTAACCTCCGCATGCGAGATCTCGGAACAGTGTAGAGTTAGATGAAAGGCGCGCACTCTCCTTTGTAAGGGCAGGGACCGGCTGTTGAGCGATGAAGGAATCGTGGCAGAATTGGCCGAAGAGTGGGGTTGAGTCCGAACGACAAGGAGTGGGTTCTATGATGGCACAGGAAAGCGGGAGGAAGTACGGAGCAAGAACGAGGACGATAGACCTCTCGCAGCATTTCGACTTCCCGCCGCGAAGGCCGCGTGATACTTGGTGGCGAGAACTCGCCGATAGAGTCCGGAGCCGGTATCCCACCGGGCACCAACGCCCGTGGGGGATTCCGTTCAAGATGGCAGAGGGATCGGACAGGCGATTGATCTGCCTTGCAGAGGATCGGCCTCAGGTAACCATCTATCTGAACGGCAAGGCGGACTTTCTGTGCTTCCTCCACGAGTGGTATCAACTGCCGGACGCCGTGCGCATGGAGCAGCCGGCGGAAGGGCTCGTCGTGGGGGAGTACGAGATCACGTATGCTGACGCGGGCACGCACGTCCAGCCGGTGCGCGCGCGCTTCGAGGTGAGCATGGCCGAGAGTCCGGGGCCTGCGTGGCTTGCCATGCCGTTCAATGTATATGAAGCCGTTGATCCCGCGAATCACCCTCCGGATCAGAGATGGGGGGAGGCACAGCAGGGCCAGAGATGGGAAGGCGGTGAGCCGCTGGTCTACGCCATGCCCAATCCGAATCCCGACAGGAGGATCGAATCGCTCACCCTCCGCGGATTGTGCGCGTCTCCCTTGGTGGTCGCAGGTTTGACGCTGTATCAGGGGTCGGACAATCCACTAAGGCATCTGCCGCGACGGAAGTACGGGGTGCAGGCAGGGAACAAGCCCTGCAGGATAGCGAAGG
>DASRZD010000310.1:0-2306 GCA_035686805.1 Armatimonadota bacterium | reverse complement strand
AGGCTCAGGGCCTTCTCTATCGAAGAGATAGCGCCCGGCCTGGCATCCAGCGGCAGGATGTCAGGGAACGTCCTCGATGGAGCTGCTTGCCAACGATCGGCTCGGTGATCGCCTCCACCACCAGCCGCCCCAGGGTTCCGATTGTCAGCTCCTCGAATACGGCCGGTGCCGAGGATTCGCCCAGGGCCTCAGCTCTTCGCCTGGAGGCCGGCATACCTCCGGGAACACCAGGTAGCCGGTCCCTCGCGTCCTGCGAGGCTCAGGGCCTTCTCTATCGAAGAGATAGCGGCCCGGCCTGGTGGAGTCCAACTGCCTCCCGCCGATCTCCCCGCGTCCGGATTACCGCGCTCGAGGATCCCATTCGTCCGGAACCAAAGCTCGAGGAACCAATCCACTCAAAAGAACTTCCGCCTGGTGACGTCTTCCAGGTATACCAGCATCCATCCATGAAAGCGGTCCGCCGCCATGACCTTCCCGACCTTCGCCAATGCGTAATTCAAAGTCTTCCACGCCGCCGCGTATGTTACTCCGCCCAGGACGCCCCTTGCGATCTCGGTGACATTCAGCCCAATCGCCCAATCGGTATACGCAAGGCGCTGCTTGTCAGTCAGGCCGGCATACTCAGCATACCAAAGCCTCTCGTGGATGCTGAGAAGGTAGAGACCGGCGGCAATGTGATCTCCTGCGGGATCCCACTCCTGATCTTGTGCCAGAACGCATTCCAGGACCTCGCGCTTGCGAAGCCTCTGCTGCCAGCGCTGCTCTTGTCGGGCTTGGCTCGATACGTCGGGCCGCCCAGGGCAGGGCACCACGCCATAGAACGGATACTCTTCTTCCCGCATGCCCTCAGTCCTTTCCTAGACACAAGAGATCACCTCCAACCTCGTCAACCGGCCCGAGTATATCGGGCAGGATCGCCTCTATCCGTTCGTGGGTAAGAGCAGCCGCAACCGTGCAGCAAGTGAACACCTGGACCTCCGTGCCGCCGTAGGATAGGTAAGCCTCCGAATGGCAGCCCAGGCCGCCCTCCAGCTCGTCATGGCAAGAAGGACAGCATGCCGGCAAGTCGGGCAGCAGCGCCCGAAGATCTTCGCAGTATAGCCGAACCCAACTCTCACTCCGATCCAATCTCCAACCTCCTGCTTTTCACATGAAATAATCGCCCTGCGCTCATAGGATCGCATCCTCTCCGTACTTCGCCCGGACCTCCGCCTTCCATTCCTCCAGGGCCTCTTCCTCGAAGAAGTGATAGTCAATCGGCAGATATCGCCCTTCTTCCTTCTGCTGGACCTTCCGCACATACAGGCAGTCCACCAGCTCCGTCATACCCTTGCGGACGCTGTACTTGCCGATATTCAGCGCCTCACTGATACCGCGAAGGTCCCAATCCCAACCCGGCTCAGTCCCGTACATGATGAAGAAGTGAATCAGCCGGGCAGTCGGCGATAGCCGGGGATCCAGCAATGCGGCCGTATTTATGGTGCTTAGGTGAGCCGGGTTTTGCGCTCGATGACGTATGATCGGCATGATTCCCTCCTCTCAGGTCTTCGGTCCCCAACCCTTCGCGACCCGCTCGATCTCGTGAGCCACATTCTTTGCAAGCCGGGCACTCGCGAGCTTGCTGATCGTCTCTCGGATTCCGTCGTTGTCCATCATATCGGGCACCGAGGGGCCGAAGAGTTTGCGAGTCGGCACCCTGATCTTCGAGTGAACCCTCATAGCAACGTGTATTTGACCTCCCACACGTGCGATGAACGACCACGGAATCTTCTTAGACGCCCCGCGCTTCACCGTGGCAGTCACTCCCACCTTCGGCCTGGACCTGCTGACGCCCCGAGGACGCACGCTGAAGTTGATTAGGGGTATCGCCTTGTGCCTCCCGAGCACTTTTGTCTGGAGGTTGGATGGACTCGCCTTCTGGCCTACTCTAACCACAGCACGGATGTCCTTCTGCTTGGCGGTATAGTTCTGCGCAAGTATCCGAACAAGGTCCGTCTTGACGCCAGTCGCCGTCTTGTTGATCGCCGCCGACAATGCCCTCGGTGCCCCGTTCTTAATGTGAGACAGCTCCTTCAATGCCTGATTGAGCTGACTGGCATCCGGCTCTATGCTTATCGAGAAGTCTCTTCTGCTCTTCGCCATGACTCTAATCTCTCCCCCTTGAATTCATGGCAAGGAGAAGGAAAGCGGATTAGGGAGGCTTGGCCTTCCCTCTTCCCCGCCAAACTGTCTAATATGGCCGCAGGCAGGACCGGAGGACGTATGCGGTCGTTTTCAATCCTGCCTGCGGCTCCACAATGCGGGCA
>DASRZD010000309.1:0-5948 GCA_035686805.1 Armatimonadota bacterium | reverse complement strand
CGATGATCACCAGCACCTTGTAATCATCCAGCGCCCCTGTGCGGAGCATCGTCTCATCCACATAGTCGAAGTCGGTGTAGTCTCGGATCTTCGCCGCCGGGTGCAGGAACTCGCTCCAGTGAAGTGTGAGATAAACATTCGGATACCAGAGCGCAACCGGCACGATCGGCTTCGCGTGGAACAGGTACTTGATGTGCGCCTTCTGGGCATCTTTCCGGGACTCCGAACTCACCACGTTCGGATTGTAATCATGGAGCTGGTTTGCGCCGGAGGCGGTGGCATTGTATATCCTGGCGACGATTCCCTTCTCATCCTCACTCCCCGCCGGCTCGAAACCGTAGTAAGCGCCATAGTGCTTACCCGCGGCTCCGACCCATCGGGTGATCATGAAGTTCTCGGCGTATGCCGAGGCCTCGTTCGTGATCCGCACGCCTGCCTTGTATTTTGCCGCTACCCGGCACTGTTCCGCGAAGTTCGACCCATGATGAGGCTCGGCATCGCCTCCGGTGCACAAGTAGATAGGCGTATGCGGGAAGTGCTTGCGGGTAGTGGCTATCCACCAATCCGCCCAGCGGGTCATCGAATCCCGATACCAGTCAATGAAATCCAGCCATCGCCGCCGCATCTCCGGTGTCTTGGGCGGGAGTTGCTTTTCGATCTCAGCAAGCGCCTCCTTCCGACCCGGGAAGTCCACCTCCTCGAACGACTTGTATTGCGACCCATAAGTCTTGTTGAGCGCATCCAGCGTCCCATAGCGCTTCTCAACGAACTTCCGGAAATCGGCGAGCGCATATGGATCATCACACCAATACCCTGGGTGGTTATGATATTCGCCGGGGATATTGAAGGTCCAGCCGCCGCCCGATACGGAGTAGATCGCCTCGCCATAGTCCCCCTGAATGCCCAGGAGCACCGACTCGATGACGCCCTTGTCCCGGTACTTCTTCGCAAACTCGCCCAGGAAGCGGTCAACCCACTTCGGCAGATTGGGATTCCAGAGCGACTCGATCTTGCTGTCAATCCCGTGCTCAAGGCATCGGCAGGGGAAGTGGTCCTTGCTCTCCCGGAACCAGTTCGGCGTCGAGTACGCCGGCCCGAGTATCAGGAACGGCACCCATTTCAGGTCGTTGTCCTTGAGGATCTTTACCTGATTGTCCCACTTAGACCAATCCCATTGATCTTTGGCCGTGCCCTCGACGGTCTCCCAGGTGACATAGCTCTCGATACTCGTCACGCCGAGCGATTTGTAGATCGGGGCCGAGGTCTCATCGGCATCATTTCCGAAGGTGTAGTACATTTGGCGCTCCTTCACTGAGGTTTCGGCAAACGACGGTAGACTGAGCAAAATAAAGAATGCTAGTATTATGGATCGCATGGCGGGTTTCTCCCTCTGCAATGCTATTCAGAGATTACATGCCAGGGAAGGTTTCACCTTCCCACTTGGAAACGGGCATGGGCCGGTTGACTCCACCTGGACCGCTCGAATCGAAGGACGGAACGGCAGCGGCTAGCGGGCGTCCGCCTTGTGGGGGACGACGTCGGCGGTTTCGAGGAAGAATGTGAGAAGCCGATCACGCAACTCGCGCTTGACCTTATCCAGCGATGGATCGTCAATCCGGTTGTGAAGCTCCATGGGGTCGGCGCGAAGGTCGTATAGCTCATCGCTTTCATAGAGCCTGCGAACGTACTTGAAATCACGCGTTCGGCACATGACGGCTTTCGCATGCTCCGGCCCTTCGCTGCGCTGAAGGTCCACTCGAGGCCAGTACAGGCCGGTGGGCTCCTGCGAGCTGGTGCTCTCCAGCTCCATCGCATACACCTCGCCGTGAAGCCGCCCTCCCTCGCAAAAGACGGCATCCCGATGCTTGTCCGTCTTGCCCTCCAGAACCGGCACAAGCGATCGGCCGAAATGCGTGTGCTTCGGCGGTATGCCGGTCAGCTCCTCCACGGTCGCGGGGAAGTCAATCAACTCAACCAGCGCGCCGGTCACTCGCGGCTTAACATCAATCCAGGCCGGCGGTTTGATGATAAACGGCACGCCTGACAGGCAATCCTCGAACGTATTCTGGTTTTTCTCGACAAGCCCGTAGTCCCCGGCAAAATCCCCATGATCGCTGAACATGAAGACCGCCGTCTCGTCATACAAGTCGGCGGATTTGAGGGCATCCATGAGCAGGCCGAACTGGTGGTCCACACGAGCGCACATGCCGTAATAGGTCGCCCTCAGCTCGGTCCAGCGGTCCTCAGTCCAGGTTTGCATGTGCTGCCGCTCATAGATCCCCTTGAGCATACTGGGCTTGCCCTTCCAGCCATCTGGGGTGGGCGCGCGAGGAGGCAACTTACCCCGATCAATCATGCTGAACCAGGGGTCCTCGACGGCATACGCCGGATGGGGATACCCCAGTGGGAGGTAGATGCAGAACGGCTGATCCTTCGGTGGGTTTTTGAGGAAATCAATCGCGCCCAGGACGTTCGCCCAATCGCCGTCGTAATAGAAGTCCTCCGAGCCTTTATCGAGCTTGCCGACGTAGAACGAGTAATAAGTGTCGCTGCCTGGCTTCCCTCGCCAATCCCGACCGGCGCCGCGCCTGGGCTTGGGAGGCTTCGGCGGCCTATATCTCACATTGCAGTAGGCATCGGCGGGATGCTGGCCGGGGATCAGGTCATTCTTCCCGCCCCACCAGACGAAGTAGCCCTCGTCCTTAAGGGTCTTGAGGAGCACGGGCTCGTCCGGCTGCATCATGTGGTACATGGTCCGATGCCCTCGGACGTGGGGGTACCAGCCGCTCATGAACGAGCATCGGCTGGGCGTGCACACCGGGTTCTGGCAGAAGGCATTGCGGAACGAGACGGCGTCGGATTTCACCAGGCGGTCGAGGTTCGGGGTCACCGCCGCCGGATCGCCCGCGTGGCCGAGCACGTCGCCCCGCCACTCGTCAGGGTTGAAGATGATGATGTTAGGCCGCTTGTCCATTGGTGGTATGTTCCCGCTGATGCTACACCAATCCTGCCTGATCTGTTGATGGTCAGTCGGACCAGTCAGACGTGTCGGACCGGTCGGACACGAGCCGAGTGGGAGGGTTGCGGAACGCCACGGCGGGCGTTCCCTGCAATTCGCCTCCGAGAGCTTTCTTGATCTGGCGGAAATGGCTTATCCAATGGCCGTTTGGGCCTTCATCGAAAAGCCAACCGTATTTGTCAGGCTCTGCTCGAAGTCTCGATTCGCCGATTCGATCAATCTCTCTCTTCACTATCTCTTCCGACCTTATGTACTCGGCCAGGGTTTCCTTGGAGCTCAAGCCCTTGTATTTGCGCACATTCCCATCGTTGAATTCGTCATAATCGCTTGTCTTGCAGAACCAGGGCTCCTCACCGGTTTCCCAAACAGCCGGTAGAACGCCGGCTGCCTCATAGGCCCATCCGATCAGGTGGGCTATGACATCCTTGACAGTCCAGTCAGCATTGACCTTGGTTTGCCATTGAGGCTCGGTCAATGATGCGAGGAAATCTATGAACTCAGTGATATTCCGTGGGTCATCCATCCTGAGGATATGTTCCATCTCAGAGGAATTCGTCCTCTGCCAAAGAATAAGACCGTATCATGGACATTCCCGATCTTCCGATATACGACGGCGACCTGTGGGGGCGGTTCTACCTCGATTACTTCGAGAAGGGGACGCCCAGTTATTACCTTCGGCGAGATGACGGCTGTTTGCAGGAAATGAGCATCGCCGATTACTTTCGCTCGGAGCTCAACGATCTGGAATCTCGCGCCATGGAGCGAGTAAGAGGTCACGTGCTCGATGTAGGCTGCGGCGTGGGTGCGGGTATCCTTTGGCTTCAGAGGCAGGGAATCGCGGTTACGGGAATAGATATCTCACCCGGCGCGATCGAAGTTGCCGGAAAACGAGGAGCCAAGGATGCGCGCATAATGTCTTTATGGGACTTGGCGAATGTCGAAGAAAGATTCGATACGGTCACCTTCATGGGCAACAACATGGCCATCGCAGGCAGCCTTGAAAGGACCGGCGAGATGCTGGACATCCTTCGAGGCGTGACCAATGAAGGCGCAGTCCTGATCGGCAACTCGGTTGACCCCACGGCGACGGATGAACCTTCTCACCTGGCATATCATAAATGGAATGCCGAGCGCGGACGGTATGTCGGTCAGGTGACAATCCGAACGGAATATGCGGGGTTCACCGAGCCGTGGTTCGATATTGTGCTTTTCGAGCCGGAGGTGCTCAAGTCCATCTGCAAGGATCACGGCTGGGAGCCGCGTGAGGTCATTGACTCCGGCGGGCGTTACTTCCTGATAGCAGATAAGGCATGATACCACTTCCCCAGCTTGCGGCGGAACTGGATCATGGGGTTGAGCAGGCCCATCCCGCTAGAGAGGTAATACACCGGCATCAGCAGCCGCTCGTTTCCCTCGATCCGCCCCCTCAGATTCGGGTTCGAGCGACTGAATCCCTCTTTCCGAACGATGGCTTCCAAAGGAGTCCCAGGGTAGATCCTCAATCCAGGCGGCTCGCCGAACGCCACTTTGGCCTTCAGGGAGCGCATGAGGTCCAGGGTCTTGAAGACCGAGTCCATAGTCTCACCCGGGCCTCCGAGGGTGAGGCAGTAGATGGTATTCAGGCCCGCTTCCCGGCAGGCATTGACGCAGGTCTTGATGTCCTCGACGCGAAACGGCTTATTCAGCCGCTCGAGCAATGCGTCATCCCCGCAGTCAACGGTCGTGATGAGGAGGTCGCAGCCGGCCTCCTTCATCTTCTTAGCAAGCTCGAGGTCGAGCCGCCCCGGCGACGCATACGCCTGCCAGGTGACCTTTTTCGCGATCCCTCGGGCGATGAACTCGTCGCAGACCGCCATGGCGTGGTGCATGGGGTAGTTGAACTCGCTGTCGGCAAGGAAGACTCGCCCGACCCCGAGTGCGGCCAGGTTCTCGATCTCATCGGCGATGATGCCGGGATCGCGCAATCGGACCTCCGAGCCCTCGATCTTCGGGACGACGCAGTAGATGCACTTGTTCGGACAGCCGCGCTTGGTCTGAACCCCCGCCCCGCCTTTCCTGCCGGCCTTATATGCGTAGCTCGGATAATCGAGCCTCCCTCGCTTGGCAAGGTGGAAGGAGTTCACGTCGGCTTGTCCCGGCGGGTTCAAAGCGATTACATCCCCATCCCGATAGACGATACCCGGGACATCGAATAACTCGCCCGCCAATAGCATCGGCAAGGCCTCTTCTCCTTCGCCAATGACGCCCAGATCAGCCGCGAAATAATCCAGCACCAACTCCGGCGCAATCGAGAACCCGCTCCCGCCGAGGACGATGGGCGCATCGGACGCCTGCTTCACCGCATCAATAAGGTACTTCATCTCCCCCGCGAGGAAGCAGCCGTAGACGACATCATCGAGGTTGCGGATGGTGATCCCGACCAGGTCAGGACTGAAGTCGCGGAAGAAGGCCCGGATCGCCTCCAAAGGCTTCCGGGCATGGCAGAGGTCGAGGATCCGGACCTCGATCCCCTGATGCTCCAGCTCGGCCGCAAGGTACTCCAGGGCAAGCGGGGCAACTCCCGGCTGGAGGCGATTCGGATTGACTAGTGCTACTTTGCTCATCGTTCACCATGCGTATGGGGGTATGGGAGTTGTATGGGAGTACCCCCACACGCCCACACACCGACACACCCACACTTCCTGTCAAAGAGTCCGATTTAGTGCTAGAGCGATCTCCGCCCCGACACGGGCGTTGCTCTTCAGCAAGGCGATGTTGGCGCTAACCGACTTGCCGGCCGTAAGCTCGTCGAGCTTCGCCAGAAGCCAGGGCGTGAGCTCCTTACCCCGAATTCCCAGATGACCAACCTCATCCACTGCTTGGGCGATCTCCTGGGTCAAATCCAGTTCGTGCTCCTGAGGAATCGGGACTCCCACAACCATCCCGCCTC
>DASRZD010000308.1:0-2148 GCA_035686805.1 Armatimonadota bacterium | reverse complement strand
AGGGTCTGTGGGATGCCGCGGAAGTACTGTCCGACTTGTCCGACATGTCAGACCTGTCCGACCGCTACGCTAATGAAGCCACCCGCTATCGCGCTGATATCCTTGCGTCCATGGACAAGGCCGCCTTCCGCCAGGGCGATCTCACCGTCCTGCCCATCGAGCCGGATACCCACCGCATCCTGAAGGACAGTCACAACAAGGCGGGCGATTACTATGGCCTCAATGCCTCGATTCTCCTCGAGAACGGTTTTCTCGACTACGACGGCAAGCAGAGTCACTGGATCACCGACTTCATGGAGCAGAGGAACGGCCTCATCGCGGGGCTTTGTCGATTCCAGCCCGGCGGCATAGACCATGCCTACACCTACGGCTACCTCCTCACCCAGCAGAAACGAGGAGATGCCCGCAAAGTACTCCTGGGCTTCTATGGGATGCTCGCCTACGGCATGACCCGCGACACCTATTCCGGGGTCGAGTGCACCCTTTGCACAACCGGCGAGAACGCCTGGACACTGCCGCACACTTACTCGTGTACCCAGCAACTGAGGCTTCTGCGGGATATGCTCATCCGCGAGGACGGCAACTGCCTGAGAATCGGCGAGGCGATCCCGAGAGCCTGGCTCGCGGACGGCAAGAAGATCGAGATGCGCGATGTCCCCACCTCCTTCGGCGAGGTCTCCGTGACCATGACCGGGAAGAAGGACGGCATCGAGGTTCAGATCACGCCGCCCGATGGCCGAGTACCCGACCAAATACTCGTCACTCTCCGCACTCCCAGGCCGATCAAGTCCGTATTCCTCGATGGGCACGAAATCCTGTTAAAGGGCGAGACCGTCGAGTTGGCCGGCATTAGGGGAAACGTCCGGTTGGAGGCCCAGTATAAATGAAATTCGCGATAATACTGGTTATGATACTAAGCGTGCCGTCACTTGCCGCGACGAAGCCCCTCGTCTTCGCCCATTACTACACGTGGTACGGCACGCCCTGGGGGGAGGCCGGCGGATGGCATCAATGGGCCAAGAAAGATAGAGTCGGCAGTCTTAGTCCCAAACCCTACGACCCGGATGTCATCCTCTTTCCGCCCGCCATTCGGGACATCAGCTCCTCGGTCTACCCACTCGTCGGCCCGTATGACAGCATGAACAGGGACATCGTCCGCTGGCACATCCGCCTCGCCAAAGCCGCCGGGCTCGACGCCCTCTCGGTTGACTGGTGGGGGCCCGCGAGTTGGCAGAAGCCGCCGGGCTGGACCTGCGACGTCTTCAAGAAGGTCGTCCTCCCCATCGCCGAAGAGGAGCATTTCAAGGTCTTCCTGTTCGATGAGACCGCCCAGTTCGCCGACTTCGAGTCGGTCAAGAAGTGGACCGTCCAGTACCTCAAGGAGTTCAAGGACAGCCCGGCCTACCTCCGCATCGAGGGCAAGCCGGTGTGGGCGGTCTACCAGCTTTGGGAGGGCAAGCTGACCGCCGCCCAGGGTCGGGAGCTCATCGAACAAACCGAAAAGGAGGTCGGACCGGTCTACTGGATCGTGGACCGCATGCGCGCCCGCATGGGGGAGCAGGGGCTCGAATTGTATGCGCCCGACGACTGGCTGGCCATCCCGCAAATCCGGGTCATCATGGGCTATGCCATGTTTTCCACCTGGCGCATGCACGAGTACAAGGAGATCGCACCGGTCTACAAGGGCTTTGCCGAGATGGTCCACAAGGCCGGCAAGAAGGTAATGCTGCCGATCCATCCCGGCCATGACAATCGCAAGATCGCCGAGAAGAAGCCGTATGAAATGCCCAGGCGGAATGGCCAGACGCTGAAGGATTTCTGGCGCGCGGCGACCGAGGCAGGCGCGGACATGATCGGAATCACGTCATGGAACGAGTGGCCCGAATCCACCGTCATCGAGCCGGCCCTCATCTGGGCTGATCCGTATCAGTACCTGAAGATCGTGGCCGGATTCCAAGGCAGGAAGTTCGTCGCACCGCCGTTCCCACCGGCGAAGTCCCTCGACCCGGCAATGCAAGAATACTTGTTAGGCAAACCCTGATAATATGTTATAATAGCTTGATGCTTGCTAGGTAAGTTCAAGGAGGCCATCCATGCGAACGAAGTGGTTCATTGTCTTGGCAGTCCTACTTGCGATCCCCTGTCTTG
>DASRZD010000307.1:0-5758 GCA_035686805.1 Armatimonadota bacterium | reverse complement strand
ACCAAGCACGAAAGGAAATGAGTTGTCTGAACTGCGCTGGCATCCACTTCTCCAGGAATGGGTGATCACGGCCACTCATCGCCAGGAACGGACTTTCTTCCCGCCTGACGACTATTGCCCTCTCTGCCCCACCAAGGAAGGCGGGTTCCCCACCGAGGTCCCCGCTTCGGACTACGAGATCGTTGCCTTCGACAACAAGTTTCCATCCCTCCAGCGCAAGCCGCCGAAGCCTTCGGTTCAAGGCTCGGATCTCTACAAAGTCAGGCCGGCATCGGGGGCATGCGAGGTGGTCCTCTATTCGCCCCGCCACGGCGGCACTCTTACGGACGCGAGCGAAGAAGAGATAGAGCAACTGATATATGTCTGGACCGACCGCTATCAGGAGCTCGGAGCTCTGGATTACGTGGATTACGTGTTCATTTTCGAGAACAAGGGTA
This sequence comes from Armatimonadota bacterium, assembly GCA_035686805.1. Lineage (GTDB taxonomy): Bacteria > Armatimonadota > UBA5829 > DTJY01 > DTJY01 > DASRZD01. Next base: position 5,321 of record DASRZD010000307.1, on the reverse strand, counting down.
AAGAGATTGGGGTGACGCTCACTCATCCCCACGGGCAGATATACGCTTATCCGTTCATACCACCTGTGGTTGCCAGGGAGCTTGCGTCTTGCCTGGAGCATAAGAAGAATACGGGCAATTGCCTGTTGTGCGATATTCTGGAGGAGGAAGAGCGCGACGGCAGAAGGATCGTCGCTGCGAACGAGCATTTCACGGCCTTCGTTCCCTTCTACGCCAGGTACCCGTATGAGGTGCATATTCTGCCCAAAGAGCATCGCACGTCCCTGCCCGAGTTCTCAGAGGCGGAGAAGAGATCGCTCGCTGGGATGCTTAAGACCGTCTTGTCGAAGTATGACAATCTATGGGGGTTTTCCCTGCCGTATATGATGGTATTACATCAACAGCCGACCGACGGCAAGGAACATGACTATCATTTTCATATTGAATTCTACCCGCCGTATCGGACCGAGAAGAAGCTGAAGTACCTTGCCGGATCCGAGGCGGGTGCAGGCGCTTTCATAAACGACACACTGGCCGAAGAAAAGGCTGTAGAACTTCGCGAGACGGAGCCGAAGACCTGATTCATCAAGTCTCCGCTCGCATTTGGGAGAGCGTATGAGTGGAGATTCCAAACGCGTAAGGTTCGTAGAGCCCAAACCCGCTGGATTTCACGTATATGGCCTTGTGAAACTTCCCCGACTCGGCCTCCCCATCCTGGGCACCATACTCAGAAACAGAGGCTTCGATGTCCGAGTCTATTGCCAGGACATTCAGGAGATAGACTACGCCGACCTCTATCAATCCGACCTCGTGGGCATTTCCGTCACGACTTCCACCGCTCCCGGCGGCTATCAGCTTGCCGACCGCCTGGCTCAAAGGGGGATACCGGTTGTCATCGGCGGCCCGCACGCGACCTTCTTGCCCGACGAATCTCTGCAGCACGCTCCCTACTGCGTCCGCGGGGAAGGCGAAGAAACGATCGTTGAGCTGATGGACCGCCTCATGGAAGGCGCCGAACCTGACGATGTAGCGGGGCTCTCGTATCTCCGGGATGGCGAGGCTCGGCACAACCCCGGCCGCGACCTGGTGCATGATCTGGATTCCCTGCCGTTCCCCGATCTGAGCCTCATTCACGGCCATCGCCGCATTAAGATCAACCCGGTTCTGACTTCCAGGGGCTGCCCGTTCGACTGCACGTTTTGCTCGGTTACAGAAATGTTCGGCCACAGATACCGCCTCAGGAATTCCGACAGCGTCATCGAAGAGCTGAAGCAGTGTACGGCCAAACAGACTTTCTTCTATGACGACAACTTCGCCGCAAACCGGACCAGGGCCAAGGTGCTCTGCGAGAAACTGATCAGATCGGGGTTGACCGCCGGATGGTCCGCGCAGGCGAGGGTTGATGTCGCTGAGGATGAGGAACTGTTAAGGCTGATGCAGAGAAGCGGCTGCTTCATGCTGTATGTAGGTCTGGAGTCCGTCAACCCTGTTACTCTCGATGCCTTCAATAAGCACCAGAAGGTCGAAGAGATAGAGGAATGCATTCGCAAGCTGCATAAGTATAACATAATGGTTCATGGGATGTTCATCACCGGCGCGGACGATGATGAACCGCAGACCATCCGTGACACCGTCAAGTTCTCGCTGAAGAACAAGATTGACACGGTGCAGTTCTCAATGCTGACGCCCATCCCGGGAACCAGATTATACCGGCAGCTTGATAAGGAAGGCAGGATATTCAGCAAGGACTGGACGCTATACGACGCGCATCATGTGGTGTTCGAGCCGAACAAGATGACTCCGTATGTCCTCCAGAAGGAGACCGTCAGGGCCATGAAGCAGTTCTATGCCCTGTGGCAGTGCCTCAAGCCGTTGTTCCGCTTCAGGTTTGTGTCTGCGGTCCTTCGCTACTACGGGAACCGTCAGGTCAAACGCTGGGAGATAGCGAACAAAGACTTCGTGGAGTGGGTCAGATCGCTTGGAGCGCGCACCAGGGAATTGACGGCCCGAAAGAAACCTGCCGCCGAGTAAGCAGAATAGAAAGACAATTATGGCAGACCTGGAAAACAGAATAGAGACACTCAGTCAGAAGTTCCTCGAAGTCTATGGCGCATCTCCCCAAACGATCGTGAGAGCCCCCGGACGAGTCAATCTGATCGGCGAGCATACCGACTACAATGACGGCTATGTGCTCCCCATAGCTCTGGATCGCGATGTTCTCATCACTGCCTGCCCGTCGAACGAATCGGCGATATGCCTCTATTCCTGCAACTTCGATCGGGTATCAGTGATTTCGCTGGACAATGTCGGTCGTGACAGGGTGAATAGGTGGAGCAACTACACCCGTGGGGTCGTGCAGATGCTGCAGCGCTCCGGCCGGAAGGTACGAGGCGCGAACCTGGCGATTCAGGGCGACATCCCTCACGGAGCTGGACTGAGTTCCTCGGCGGCCCTCGAAGTCGCGTCGGCGATGACGTTCCAGGCTCTCAATGATTTCGAGATGGAAGGCGCTGAGATGGCTCTCCTTTGCCAGAAAGCGGAGAATGAGTTCGTCGGAGTCAATTGCGGCATCATGGATCAGTTCATCTCCAGGCTGGGAGAGCGGAACCATGCCTTGTTCGTGGATTGCCGGACCCTCGAGCACGAGACGGTTCCTCTTGCCGAGCAGGGGATAAAGGTCGTTGTCGCGGACTCGATGAAGAAGCGTGGCCTGATGGATTCGGAGTACAACACACGCCGTGCCCAATGCGAGGAAGCCGTTTCACTGCTGAAGGCCTATCTGCCGGGGATCACGGCTCTGCGGGACGTTTCCATAGCCGACCTCAAGAAGTACGGCCGCCAGGTTCCACCGACCGTCCGACGCCGGGCCGAGCACGTCGTCACCGAGAACGACCGAGTCATCAAATCCATTGGCGCCCTCAAGAATGGCGACCTCACCCTCTTCGGCAAGCTCATGAACGAGTCCCACGAGTCGCTGAAAGACTTGTATGAGGTCAGTTGCCGTGAGCTCGATGCCCTGGTCGAGGCCGCGATCAAGATCCCCGGGGTCTATGGCTCGCGCATGACCGGGGCCGGGTTCGGCGGCTGCACAGTGAGCCTCGTGGCGGATGAGGCGGTGGAGACCTTCCTGGAGGAAGTCCCGACTGAATATCGCGCCCGAATCGGCGTTACCCCGACCGTGTATGTTTGCACGCCGGAAAGCGGTGCGGAAGTCCTCACCTACAGCACGGAATGCCCGGAAAGCGAAATAGACGGCTGAACAATTCTGGTCGTTACCGTCGTCATACCAATGTGGAGGATGTTCACACGAAAGCTCTGCTGCTGTGCGTTTGCATGCTTCTGAGTAATCCTGCTTTTTCCGACCAGACCGGCATCCATGAAATGCTCCTGGGCGGCCGGATAATGGGACTTGCGGAGAGCAGGCAGCTCACCCTGAAGTCCGAGGGCCAGGTCCTCAAAGCCCGCGTATCTCCCAACGGCCGATCGGTTGCCTATCTGGCCCGGGATCGGGATGCCACCTATGACCGCTCTGTCTCGATAGTGAAGGCGTCCGGCGGTTCGTCAACTGTATTGGTAAAGGAACGGCAGCGGCCCGACATAACCGAACCGTGGGAGAACTGGATTCCATTCGAAAACCAAATGGATTTTGCCTGGTCTCCCGACAGCCGGTCACTGGCATTTCCAGCCACGTACCTGGACATGCCCGCTGATGTTGCCTATGATCTAAATCCCCAGCCTTGCATTCTGGTCTACAATGCTTCGGGATCCGGTCGTACGATGTTGACGCTCCCGGAGCACACTAGACGTGCCAAGTCTCTATGTTGGAGTCTTGACGGAAGCAAGCTCGCAGCGGTATTGACTATTAATGATTCATCAGGTAAAGAGGGGGAGCGTGACGATCTCGTCGTCTTCAACGTCGCGGCCAATTCTATGCAGACCCTGGCTTCCCATACCAACCTTTGTACGCGACCTGGCGCACGCCCTGAGCTTTATAAACCAATCCTTGAGATTCCTTGGACGTCCCTGACCGTGAAGTCATGGAGCAGCAATGGCAAGCTTGTCCGTTTCACGTCAGAGGGTCTGGAAGACGGCAAAGTAGTGACTTCCATTATGGAAGCGGGACTCGACGGCAAAGAGGCTCGGATGGCTGAGGAGCACTATCCGGATGGACTTAGCCCAGACGGCATGCTGGTCGCATCGGATCCGTGGGCCAAGATCAGGAACCGCACGAATGGTGAGACAACAAAGCTGTTCGAAGAACCCATAAACGCCGAATTCCTTGGATGGGCGCCAAACAGCAAGATCCTCGTTTACCAGCGCCCTCCTCAGGAATTGAAGGACGAGAAGGGAAAGAGAAGTCGTGCCCTTCGGTCGCTCTGGCTGGCGGCGGTTGAAGACAATCCCATCAACCATATGTGCGTAGCTCTTGACTCAGAGCCTGGCAACATACCCACCTGGTCTCGTGACTGTGAGTCAATGGCTTACATATGCGACGGATGCCTTTACCTGGCGCAGTTTAACTCAAGAGAACTCGACATATGCGATAAACTTGCGGCAGGCCTTCCCCTGACTGAGGATGAGGAGAAAGAACTTCTGCTGAACGATGCCAAGATCCTCGGAGCGGGGATGGCCAGGTTCTTGTCGGACTGGGATGACAAATTTCCTGACGCCGAGGATTTCATACAGCAGTTGTTGCCGTATCTGCAAGGACTTGGTGAAAGCCTATTTTTCCGTCCAGGCACTCAGATTATGGCGTTTCAATACTTCCCGCCAAACCTCCCGATCCAATCACCGGGTGATACCATCATGGGCATGTTCGACGTGGGCTATGGGTGGAAGGTGATCCTCTATGTAGACGGCCATGTAGAAGCGGTGCCGAAGTAGGAGGCTCCCATGAAAGCTTTGCTGTTATGCATGTGCATGAGTCTATCTTGCCAAGTATGCGCCGATCAGCCCGGCATCCACCGAATGGTCGTGGGAGATCGTGCGCTTGAGCTGCAATATGCCTTCCCCCTGACCTTCCAGGAGGATGGCGAAGTCGAGTGCGCTTGGATCTCACCGGACGGCAAGTACGTAGCCTACGTTGCCGGCCAGCGCGATCCCGAAGTGATCCGGCTGGGGATTGTCCGCTCCTCCGGCGGCAGGCCGACTATCCTTCTCTCCACCCCACCTGATGGCCTCACGACTGAGGAACCGGCAGAGGGCTGGTATCCCGAGATAGATACAGATCTCCCGATCGTATGGTCTCCTGACAGCAAACTCATTGCATTCTATGCTTTCCATAGCTCGGCAGACTCCAGCCCGCCGGCTGACGCCGTCTGGGTTATGACGACCCACGCATT
>DASRZD010000306.1:0-4266 GCA_035686805.1 Armatimonadota bacterium | reverse complement strand
GATGGCCCTCTGAGTGCCTCCCGACGGCGAATTGACGACCGATCCGTTCACCACCATGGTCGTCGAGCCGCCGCCATCGAGGTTGATGCAGTCGGTGACACCGAGATAGTCAATGCAGAAGGCCGCCATCTCGTCGAAAGTCATCCCCACGCTGAACGTCTGCCTCCCATCAACGGCGATCAGGAAGAGGTGAGTCGCGTTCCAGGCGACCATAGTGCGGGGATTCCGGCCCTTGAATGAATCGGAATAATAGCTCCACATGGAGGTATAGGGCGCTCCGTCGTGGACGATCCACCCCGCGCCGGTGATGGCAAACATCATGTTGTTGTAGGTGATGGAGCTGACATCGCTGAACACCTTGATTCGATCGCCCACCTGGACGTTCGCGGCCAATGTCGCAGCCTTCGTGCCTTCCGCCGAGAGGACCATCCCTCCCGCGGGGATGGTATTGTTCAGCGACTGAGCCCCGGTCCGCACGGCGGTCACGATGCCCGAAACCTCCTTGTCCGGCCTCAGGGGATAGGAGACGTTCGAGAGAACGACCTCCGTTCCCTCGATGGTTGAGCGAGTGGAGGTATCCCAGACGGGCGTGTAGCAGATAAGCTGGTCAACCGCGCGGGAGAAGTTCAGCTTGTCAACGGTCAGGGTGCTTGCGTTGGCGAAAGTGATCTTCGAGCCGGTGCTGGTGATATTCCGGTCAATCCTCGACCATCGAGCGTCGGCGAACATGTAGGTTTCCCAGGTGTTGGTTGGGAACTGGATGTAGTTGTTGCTCCCACCCAGGATGCCGTTGATGGTGATGCCGACATCATAGAAGCTGCCGTTCACCGCCCCGATGACGTCATGGGACGGCGGATTGTCATACCGCCCGGCGATGGTGCTTACTGTCTCGCGAGTGGAGTAGTTCCGCTTGGCCTGCGGGAAGCCCATCTTCAGCTTGTACTCGGGGCGGGAGAGGTCTATCTTCAGGACGTAGACGTCGTTGGGATCAGGGAGATGATAGACGAGATACTCGATCCCCGGGGCAACGGTCGTTCCCCAGGCACATGATAAAGAACATAGGAACAGCCCGAGTATTACCCATGCGCGTCGCATACCATAAGGATACCACACCCGAGGGCAATCGCCTAGGCAGCAAGGCGATTACCGGTAGTTTTACCAGGTCCGGTTTGACAATCCGCTGCGGGCGGCATATAATCAACCCTGCAACCACTAACCCCAGGGAAGGGGGCGTGTGATTGGGCGCGAAGTTCCTGCACACCGCCGATCTCCATCTCAGCCGGCCGTTCGGATTCCTGCCGCCCCAGCTTGCCGAGGAGCGCAGGCGTGATCAGCGCAAGGTTCTCACAAGGATCGCCGACCTTGCAATCGAGCGGGAGGTTGATCTCGTCTTGATCGCCGGTGACCTCTTCGATTCGGTTGATCCCGATCCCACCGACCTCGAGGCCGTCATCCGGGAGTTGATCCGCCTCGGTGAGTCGGGCAAGCGGATCTTCGCCATCCCGGGGAATCACGACTATGTATCCCAGGGCAGCTTCTGGCAGCGGATGACCATTCCCGGCCTGCACGTATTCCTTGAGCCGGAATGGCAGTCAATCGTCGTGGAGGACCTGGGCATCACTATTCATGGGGTTGCCTTCCAAAAGATGAAGTCCGAGCGCCGGGCCTTCGAGGGTCTGGAACTCGCCGATACACCGAGCGTCGTCATGGCCCATGCATCATACGAGGCGTTCGAGGGGCAGATCGAGCGCTATCACCCATTCTCGGCGGTCGAAATCCCCCAGGCGGCGTATGTCGCCCTGGGTCACTATCACCGGTTCAATCCCATCGGGTCAGGCTGCTATCCCGGCACTCCCGAAGGCATCAGCTTCGACGCTCCCGAGACCGAGGACCGCTTCGTAGTGGTGGGGGAGATCGGCGGCGACTTCGAGCAGGTGAAGGTAAACGCGCGCATTATGAGGAGCAGTGAGATTGATTGCACCTCATTCGACTCTCAGGCGAGCCTTCTGGACGCCGTGCGGAAGCTCTGCGAACCGAATGCCCTCATCCAGGTGAAGTTCACCGGCAGCCCGAATTCGGAGGTCGCGAAGGCGCTCGATGGGCTCGCCGATCGGTTCAAGGAGTCTTGCCTGTGTTTGTCGCCCGATCTCACCGGCCTTTCGCTGCCGATGGACCTCCCGGAGGGCGATCTGACCATCCGCGGGCGGTTCTGCAAGTACATGCTCCAGCAGATTGAAGCTGCTGACCAGGAACGTGCCAAGTTGCTAAGAAGAGCACTCGAAATAGGGCTTGCAGAGTTCACCTAGTGGAGTGATGGAGTAATGGAGTATACGAGCATTGGAAATCCAGCACTCCAGCACTCCAGTACTCCGCCTAGGGTCATAGGTCATGCAATGGAACTAGTCGAACTGGTATTGGCCAACTTCAAACTGTTCACCGAGGGCAGGTTTCCCTTCTGCCCCGGGATCAACCTCTTGTGGGGGCCGAACGAATCCGGCAAGTCCACCATCCACGAGGCGATCTGCTGCGCCCTCTTCGGGAGAGAAATCCGAAAGGACGTAGGGAACTGGAATGGCGGCCCATGCTCGGTCGAGCTGACCTATCGTGGTGACGGCAAGGACTTCCGCCTGGAGCGGGGGTTCACCGCAGGCACGGTGAGGCTCATTGCCGGCAATGACGTCATCTCGGACAAGGATGAGATCGCCCGGATGCTCGCCGATCATCTTGGAATCTCCTCGCGAGCTGTCTTCGAGAACACGGTTTTCGTTCGGCAGATGAGCATGGCCAGGCCCTCCGAGATGGAGGCCGTCGGCGCGGAGATTCAGCGCGTGCTCACTGGGACGGCGCACGTCTCCGCGAAGGAAATCCTGGAGCGGCTGGAGGACAAGCGTGACGGCATCAAAGGACGCGCTCGACCAACCAATCCGCGTGAGAATGACAAGGTCTCCGATAGGATCCGCGACCTGGCCAGGGAGCTTGCGGGTGCACGGGGATCGAGAGATCGGATTCGAAACCTAGAGGATGAGATAGCCAACCTCGAAGAGAGGGTCGGACGCGATTCCACGCGCCTGGAGACCCTCGAATCGCTCCTGGAGCGGCATAAGAAATGGGCCGAATTGACCAGGAAGGAAGCCGAGGTCAATGCCCTGCACGAGTCGGCCTTCAACAACCTCCAGGGTATCAAGAGCTCGATGGATGATCTGGCAAGGGTCCATGCCGAGCTGGAGGGGTATTCGGACCTGGTCGGCAAGGATGAGGAGATCGAGGAGCACCTGAACCGGATTGTGGGCCGCCAGACGGAGCTTCACGGCAGGCTGAAGGAGCTTCGGCCCGAGAGAGCGGAGGCTCAGGCAGCTTCGGGCGGGATATGGCGGTCGAATCTGCCGGCATACGTGTCGATTCTCCTGGCGCTGATCGGAATCGCGGCCGGACTGCTCGCGAACCCTATCTTCGCATGGATTCTACTTCCCCCGGCAGTGATCCTGGCGATCATAAGTCTGGCGGTGCGATATGCTTCCAGGCTGCCGGGCAGGGGTCAGGTCGCCCATCTGATTCGATCGGCCCAGGACGAACTCACCCAACTTGCAACCGAGGAGCAGAGCCTCCTGAGCTACATGAAAGTCCCCGATATGAGCCGGGGCGTTCGCAGGATCAAGGATTATCGCAGGCTGGCCAAGAAGTCGTCCGAGCTGGAGGCCACGCTGAAGGGGGCGCTCGCCGGACGGAGCTTGGCGGATTGGACCAACCAGGATGCGGACCTCGCCCGCGAGCTGAAGACTTTGCGGCAGGAACTGAGCGAGGACTTCGCGGGATACTCGCCCTCGACCGAGGAAGTGGAATCATGGCGGTCGGAGTACGCGGCCCTTCAGACGTCGCTCCCCGCCGCCCAGGCGAGGTTCAACGAGGCGAAGGGATCATTGGAGACCGAGCGGAAGAATGCCCGCGACCTCGCCGCCCTGAATGGGGAGATTGACTACCTCCAGCGGCGCAGGGACGAGTTGGAGTTTACCTACAAGGCCTACGGCGAGGCGATCACGGCGCTTCAGACGGTCACCGAGGCGGTCTCGGGGGAGTACCTGCCGGCGATGTCGGAGTCCGCTTCGAACCTGTTCGGGCGCTTGACCTCCGGTCGCTATACGTCAATCTGCATCAAGCCGGGATGGGAGATAAGCCTGGAGTGCGAGGAGAAGTCGGGGGTCCAGTCGCCGGCATTGAGCATCGGGGCGCTCGACCAGCTTTACTTCGCGCTGAGGGTGGCCTCGGGGG
>DASRZD010000305.1:0-9238 GCA_035686805.1 Armatimonadota bacterium | reverse complement strand
TTGGTGAGGCCCGCATAGCTCTCGCCATATTGAACGGATGGGCAGATCTCGCTTCCATCGTTAAATCCATTCCAGCCAAGAATGATCCAATCCGGCTGCCGGGCCATTGCCGAATCCCAGGCCTTCCGATATGTGTCGCCGCCCATTCGATCCTGACCCGGTCCAATGCCTGCAATCTTGATCCCAAGGGGAGGCTTAGAATCAGAAGCAGGCTGCTCAGAAATGCAGATCAGCCTGCGGCCGAAGTCTTGTGCGAACCGCTGGTTATAGGCTTCCCCGCTGCCGTTGCTGAGCACGACGATGTTCGCCGGATACCCACCCTTTTCGATGGGCGTCTGCACGACCGCCCGAAATTCGTCGGGCACGTTGGAGTAGAAGTCCTTGATCATGCCGTAGGCCGTTTCTAGGCTTGTCTGCGATTCCATGTCCAGGTACATCCCCACGAGTGGGTAACTCTTGCCCTCCGCCTTCAATTCCTTCAGCGCCTGGACCATGCAGGCAAGGCCCTTATCGGCGCCTTCCTGGTAGACGGGGAGCACGACGTCTATGCCCGCGTTTCGCATCTGAGCAAGCTGGTCCTTGTGCCACTGAACCCTGTCATACGAGAACCAGGGGCCGACTCCATCGAGGGGTTGGTCGGTCAGCAGGCTGCTGCCGTCCTGATTTCGTACACGAACCGCCGGCTCTGCCTTTCGCGAATCGCCCTGATACCAGCAATAATACTTGGCAAGCGCCAGCTTCTCGATCATGAAGCGCTCCGGCTTCTTGATCGGCTCAGGCTTGGCAATCTGGACTCGCATGTCCCTGATCCACTCGCCCGTGCTGAGATTGCCGTCCGTTACTGGGCCGCGGCCGGCAACCCGCCGGCAAACCAGGGCGCCGTTGTCCATGGCGATGATGGTGGGAGTATTCGTGAATTTGATGCTGCCCCATTTCGCGGGGCACTGGACGTCGGCTTCGCTCACGACATTCGGGGACAGGCTCACGAACCCTTCATTCTCGCCCTTCATCCGGCAGATGGCATTGAAGCCCATGATCTGGCCGACCTTCGGCGGGCCGCCCATCTCCTTCCATGGGATCGCAAGCTCGATTGTGTAGCCGAGATCCTTGTCGTAAGAGCGGTTGATGGTCCCTTGGACCTTCTTCGCATACTTGAAGGTGAAGATGGTCTTTGGTTTAGGCTGACCGTTCTCGCCGACCACAAAACTCGAGCCGCCGCCTGCGCTGACGGACATCTGATAGGTATTCGGCGTCCGATCCTGTGCACGTTTGGCATCGGTCTCCAGGAATACTTCCATGCAGTCGTCTTCCCATGGGTTCGACATGTGAGTCGTATTCGTACTGATGATATCGGGGTCCTGAACCTCGAAGGCAGCGTAGAAGAAATAGTCATCCCATAGGGTGTAACACGTCACGCGATCTGCGGCAATACTCGGTGTGCAGGTAAGCAAAATGAGCGGTAGCAGGAGGAATCTCTTCATCATCTGTGCCCTCTGTGGAAAATCCGTGTAATCTGTGTTCTATTACGATGCAACCGGCTTACTGGTTAACACCGGCTACAAAGCGTGCCATGCGCTCCATGGCCTGCTGGATGTTCTGGAGGCTGGTGGCATATGAGCAGCGGACAAACCCCTCGCCACAGTCGCCGAACACATTCCCGGGAACGACCAGTACCCTCTCATCCTTCAGCAGTCGCTCGGCAAACTCCTCCGAGTTCAGACCGGTATTCCTCACGCTGGGGAATGTATAGAACGCCCCGTGAGGCTCAAAGCAATCGAGGCCCATCTCATTGAGCGCCCCGGTGATCAGCCGGCGCCTGCGGTCATATTGGCGAACCATGTCTATCATGTCGGACTCGCTGTTCTTCAGCGCCTCGATGGCAGCCATCTGAGCGGTGATGGGCGCGCACATCATGACGTATTGGTGGATTTTCATCATGGCTTCGATGACATCCGGGTCGGCGGCGGCATAACCGATTCGCCAGCCCGTCATGGCGAAGGCCTTCGAAAAGCCGTTCAGGTAGATCGTTCGCTCGTATGCACCCTTTAGCGAGGGGACGCAGGTGTGCTCGGTCTCGTAGATCAGCTTATCGTAGATCTCGTCGCTCAGGATGAAGAGGTCACGCTTCTTCGCAATGTCAACGATCGCCTGCAAGGCGGGTTTCGCCATGACCGCCCCGGTGGGGTTGTTCGGGGAGCAGAGCATGATAGCCCTGGTCTTCGGGGTGACGGCGGCCTCGATCTGCTCGGGCTTGGGCGTGAAGTTGGTTTCCGGGCCGGTGGGGATAGTGACCGGCACTCCGCCCGCAAAGATCACGCATGGCTTATAGGAAACGAAGCATGGCTCGGGGACGATGACCTCGTCGCCGTCCTCGAGCGTCGCCCGCAGAGCCAGGTCTATCGCCTCGCTGACCCCGACCGTCACCAGTATCTGGTTCTCGGGGTTGTACCGGATCCCGTGCTTGCCCTGGATGTGGGCTGAGATCAGCTCCCGAAGCTCGATCAGGCCGTAGTTCGAAGTGTAGGTGGTATAGCCCTTCTCCAGCGACCAGATGCACGCCTCGCGAATCCGCCAGGGAGTCGTGAAGTCGGGCTCGCCCACTCCGAGCGAGATCAATCCCTCCATGTGGACGTCGAAGTACTTCCGTATGCCCGATGCCGGGACGGCGTTTACGCGACTCGAAATACGCACTGATACCTCGTGATTCGTGACCCGTGGTCCGTGATTCCGGAGGTCTCCCCTCACGCATCACGCTTATGGTGTTACTGCCAACCGTCTGTCTTCCTCGGGGGCGCCGAAGATGACTCCGTCTTCCTTATATCTCTTGAGCAAAAAGTGAGTGTTCGTTGACTGAACCCGGTCTATGGTCGCGAGCTTCTCAGCCACGAAGAAGGCGACCTCTTTCATGGACTTGCCGGTCACCTGGACGCGCAGGTCGTGCATGCCTGAGACGAGGTAGACGGCCCGCACCTCGGGAAACCGGTATATCCTCTCCGCGACGTCATCGAACCCGACGCCTCGCTCGGGAGAGACCTTGACGTCTATGAATGCGATGACCGGCTCCTCACCGAGCTTCTCCCACTCGACCACCGTCTTATACCGGCGGATGATGCCCTTTTGCTCGCAGTCCTCGATGATCGCCCGGACCTCCTCCGCCGATTTCCCGGTCATGGAGGCGATCTCGTCGGGGCTCAGGCGAGCGTCTTCGTCAAGGATTCTTAGTATCTCTTCCATAGCCGTCTTCCCTCCAGGATTGTAGCTCGACTATAACATCCAGGGCAGCAGTTGTCAACTTGGGCAGGTCTGTACATGCGTGGTTTGCGCGTCCGGGCAGGGGTGGATCACTTAGTTCGGAACTGCGTGGGAACGTGTTTCAATACAATGGCCTCAAGCATATCAAGGTGCGCGAAGTTCAGAAAGTAATCGCATTGATCAACAGCCCGTTCGAAATCCGCTTTTCTTGCCAGCCAGCCCCCTCCGTCAACGAAGTGCACAAAAGCCCTGTCCTGCCTATTGCGGCTGTTGAAATGGCGTATACGATCGTATAGGGCATGCATGTCTCGAATCTTGTTTGTCTGGCCGCTGCTCGTGGTTTCCTGGAATGAACTCATGATTATCACCCAAGGGTCTTGCGGGGTAGGGACCGCAAGATCTATATTGGTTTCAGCCACGTCCCACCGTCCGCTTCCGTAGCCAATTCCATATCGTTCTTCTATGTCGGACAGCCTGTCCCCAATCCGTGCCTCTACCACATAGCCCATTCTGCCACATCGCGTGCCAGCTAGTAGGCTTTCATATCGTACGCGCCGCGCTTCTTGAGTGCTCCCCTGAAAGGCTCGATAGTCCAGGGTATCCAAGTAGTAGCGCGGGATATGCTTTGCCAACATATCATCCCTTGACCCATCAACGACCAGCTCGGCAATGAGTTGTCGAAACTCTGGCTCTTGGTGGGCCTTTCTCTTAATCCTTTCAATATGCCATTCCACATCCAACCCGCCGGGGATCCTCCCGAGCTTTCTGAGCAACGTTACGATTCTTTGGAATCTTTCAGAGGGCAGTCCTATATCCTTGAGGATAACGTCCAAAGCATTTCGTTCATCGGCTAGGAACTTGCATACCCCCGAGACGTCGATAATTGCTCCTTTGGCAACAGAAGGATGATTTGCGACGGACAGAAGACTGTCGACAACCGCCCGTACGTCAGTCTCCAACTCATCGCTCAGAAAGAAAACGGCCGCACTGTCCCAAGCTTCCTGGAAGGAAATCTTTCGGGCGTCCATCATTCCCATGCCTCTAGCTTGGCTGCTTTTAAGGCTTTGCCCCAAGTCGGAAAGACTGCGAGGAATACCTCTGGCGAGTACTGCGTCATGTTGGAAACATCATCGGGGGTCGGTAGGCGACCAAGCTTGCTGGCAAGAGAACGCAACTGCAATTGGAGTTCCCTCTTGCTGTAGTCCTGCCTGGGCCTTTGGATGCTCGTCCTCTGAACTGAACCGTTCCTTTGAACGCAGTCTAACTTCTCTTTGGTGATATTCACGTAGGCTTCGTCCAAGTCTATGCCCACATAGTGCCTTCCCAGTTTAGCGGCGACGACCGGCGTAGTACCCGTGCCACAAAGGGCATCCAAGACCACATCGCCTGGGTTGGAGGATAAGCGGATGATTCTCTCCATTAGAGCGTCTGGAAGCTGGCAGGGATGATAATCCCTATCTCGAGGATGCTTTATGCGATGGACATCCCACCAGAAATCTGTGAGCGGTTCTCTGGCGTCGTTCCCAGCCAGTTTCCGCTTCCGAATACAAGCTGCACGAAGGCAGTAATCTCGAGAGTCCAAGGAGCCGAGTTCGGAGTAATTGAAAGTGAAAACGCTCGGGTGCTTGGTGTAGAACAACAATCCGTAATGTGCAGGCATAAGCTTGCCCCGTGGTTCAGAAAGCGCATTCCAGACTATCCAGTTCTGGAAGTAGAGACGATCGTTTAGAAACGCGGCATGGTACATGCTCCACCTTGGTAGGTTGAGGACGTACAAAGATCCTGTGGGCTTGAGTATTCTTGCATACTCTGCTAGCCATTCGTTGCACCACCCCACGTACTTGGAATTCGCCTCGCCGTCATCGTAAGTGCTATAGGCCTTATTCAGGTTGTAGGGCGGATCAGCGAACACGAGATCAACGGAGCTGTCTGGGTAGAGCTTCAGTACTTCCAAAGCGTCTCCACAATGTACGACATTACGAAGAGCAGAGGGGACATCGTTCACATGCTCAGAGACCGGCCGTTTCCTGCACTCAATGTGAGGATATTGCTTTCCCTTTGGCGGACTCCAATGCTCAACACCCTCAATGGGTCCAACCAAGCCTCTGGGCCCGCTATCGTCACTAGATTCACGAAAATCCAGCATGCGCATGATCATGCCTAGGGCACCAGCCGAAATCTGCGTATAGTTGTCGGCAGCAGGCAACTCCATCCATACGTCTGAAAGAGCATGGCCCTCAGGGTTCATCAAGTGTGACTTCCCTCCCCAATCTCTCAATGACTTGGCACAGAAGCCGCAGGTTTGATGGGGAAAACGCGCACGCCCTACGTTGAACCGTCCGTTGCCTTTGGAAAACAGAAGGACCGCTGCATGAACTGTGGGTAATCCTGTCCGTTTCGCCCTTGGCGTTGATTCTACGGCTATCCAGTACTTGAACTTCAGTTTGCCGTCCAGTAATACTCCAATCTCCGGTAGATACTCGGGGCATCCCTGGACGAACAGTAGACCTCCATCTCGAAGTACTCGTACGCACTCTTCCAGACAAGGAGTTGATGAGGCAGCCGGTTCCGGCTTCATCGCGCCGGACACTAGCACTATGAAATCCAGTGAGTTGCTGCCCAGATGTCTCAGAGTAGAGTAAAGACTCGCTTTCGAAGGGCAAAGAATGTGCATACTGGTCCTGCCTGAGATGGTCTTCATCTCATCTTACTCCGGTATTGTCTTGCTCTGCAAGTGCAAACTTCTTCTTCCGCCAGGCGGCCCTTGTTCGTCACTCAGAGCAGGCCACTGGACCGACAGCGCGTCTACGCAAACGCTCTCAGCTTCAGATCACCCTCGGTCTGGGCGAACGGATTCTCAATCCGGTCACGCCGCCAGACTGCTTATCCAAGGTTTTGAAGTTCGACCGCAGGAACTCAGTGTGCTCATCCGCCCCGGGCATCGCCAGGTACTCCCTGGCCATTTTGCCCACCAGCTCGTTGTATGCCTTCCTCGACTTCCCGTGAGCGTAATACTTACCCTTGAATCGCCGGATGTCGCCATTGAACTGTGGGCTGATGTGGTAAAGCTCATGGAAGACGGTCGCGAGCTTGGCCTCGAACTTCATGTTCATGAACCGCGGCAGGGCAAAGTAGATGATGTAGAGGATCTGCCGCCCCTCCTGCGTCATCTCCGGCATGGCGTAGGTTCGTCCTCGGCGGACGGTCGTCTCGCTGCCCCCTTCGAATTTGAGCGGTTGGACGGATGCGAACACCCCATGCGCGCCGGGCGATCGGGCCTGCATGCAGGCGACGACCATCCGGTCGAGGTCAACGTGCGCGAACTCCGGGCAGGTCGCCCGTATGTGGCATATCAGCCGTTCCATGGCATCGGAAAAGTCGAACATGCGTAATCCGTAATCCGTAATTCGTAATGCGTAATGATGCGTGAGGGGAAGGGGACACTCCCATACGCCCATACGCCCAAACTCCCACACTCCCATACTGTTGGATAAGAGGGGATCGTTTCCCTGCGAGGTTGAGGGGTGAATGGGGCGGTGGATTAGCCTGGTATCCGTTGGACCAAAAAAAATTTGTCTTTTTTCAAAAATTTGTTGACAACCCGGCATGATTAGGGTATATTGGACATGAAAGTACTTTGTTTTACAAAGTTCACGGCAGATGAGAGTGATTGTCTGGAGGCGAGAAATGTATCGTAAACCCGGAATGTCAATCAAATTGTCAAAGCTGGTCGGCTTGCTCTCTGTAGTAGCAATTCTGACCGCCGGCGTGGCGACCTCAGCACTTGCCAAGGGCGACGGCACTCCCGGCTTCGCCCCATTGAACGAGGCATTCGAGGCGCATCTTCGTGACCAGACGATGCAAAGGTCATTAGCGGGCCGGCCATCCGGCATAGTGCCGTCTCCCCTGGATCTATCGCACATGAGGGGTCGCCAAGTGACCCCGGGTCGCGAAGCGCTGGCGTATTCCTTGCCAGCCCGCTATGACCTGCGAGAGCTCGGACGGGTCACACCAGCCGAAGACCAGTATTATTGCGGCAGTTGCTGGACATTTGCCGCCTGCGGTTCACTTGAGTCCTGCCTGCTCCCATCCGAGCCGTGCAACTTCTCTGAAAACAACTTCAAAAACACACATGGATTCGATCCTGCTTGCTGTGATGGGGGCCACCCGTTGATTGCAGTTGCCTATCTTGCGCGGTGGAGCGGTCCTGTCAGCCAGGCGGACGATCCGTACAATCCGACCAGCTGCGCGTCTCCCGCGAATCTTACCGTCCGAAAGCACGTTCAGGCGGTTGATTTCCTGCCGGACAGGAGCGGACCTCTGGACAATGACAACATCAA
Source organism: Armatimonadota bacterium (assembly GCA_035686805.1). Classification (GTDB taxonomy): domain Bacteria; phylum Armatimonadota; class UBA5829; order DTJY01; family DTJY01; genus DASRZD01. The sequence continues at coordinate 1,646 of DASRZD010000305.1, read as the reverse complement.
GCGGGCAGTCATGTCTCACGGAGCAGTCTACACCCATATGTACATAGACGATGCGCACTACAACTGGAGCACATACGCGTACTACTATGACGGGGCGGAGCTGAACCACGCGGTCTGCATCGTGGGTTGGGACGACAACTTCGACAGTCGCAAATTCGTCACCACTCCACCAGGCAACGGCGCGTTCATCTGCAAGAACAGCTTCGGGCCGGAATGGGCGGATGACGGGTTCTTCTACATATCCTACTATGACTCCAAGCTGGTCGACAACCGGGTCTTCCGAGGAGTCGAACCTGCCACCAACTACGACACTATCTACCAATATGACCGCTTCGGCTGGGTGGGCAGTTTTGGGCTCGGGACGCAGACGGCATGGTTCGCTAACGTGTTCGCGGCGACCGCCGACTCAAGAGTGGCAGCGGCAAGTTGGTACGTTCCCACTCCTGGGTCACCATATGATCTGTACGTCTACCTGGATCCGGTGTCGAGCCCGACGAGCGGGGTGCTCGCCGGGAGCAAATCGGGCATCATTTCGTCGGCAGGATATCAGACCGTGACGTTCGATTCCCCTGTACCGGTTAGTGCGGGTGCGAAATTCGCCGTGGTAGTGCGGATGACGACCCCCGGCTACAACTACCCAATCGCCTGCGAGGCAGCCGTTCCCGGGTACAGCAGTGGCGCCACCGCGATCCCGGGGGAGAGCTACGTCAGCGAGGACGGAGTTTCCTGGACCGATCTCACGTCGTATAATGCGACTGCAAATGTTTGCCTGAAAGCGTTTACGTATGAGAGCCCTCGGCTCACGGTTGCGCCCGAGAATGGATTGAGCTCCACTGGGCCGCAGGGGGGCTGCTTCAGCCCTACCTCCCAAGACTACACCTTGACGAATATCGGATGCGGATCCCTGACATGGGCTGCAAGCAAGACTCAGCCCTGGGTTGAATTGTCAGCCGAAAGCGGTATCCTTGCCTCAGGTGACAGTGCCACGGTGACGGTATCCATAGGCTCCTTCGCGAAATGGATGGGTGTCGGCAGCTATTCGGACACATTGACTTTCACCAACGCTGCAGGAGGTCTGGGGAACACGTCAAGGCCGGTCTACCTGACAGTAGCTGCGCCCTCTCAGCCGCCTCGTGTCAGCATTTCGACAGCGAAAAGGTATGCAAGCAACGCACATGTGGCGATCGAGCAGGCCATTGTCACAGCAGTGCCCGGCGACGGTTCGTTCTACGCAGAATCCTCCGACCGGTCCTCCGGAGTCCTGGTAGTGAATCCATCAGCTGAAGGGACGACGGCCGGCACGACTGTGGACATCATGGGCACGGTTGAGACAACGGACAGCGGCGAGAAGTGCATCATGGCGTCCGAGGTTATCGAGATCGGAACCGGGGGCGTCGCGCCGTTATTCCTGCCAAACTCCAGCCTGGGAGGGGGCGACTGGCACTACGAGCCGCAGACGACAGCTGGACAGAAGGGGATTAAGGAGTATCGCTGGGTCAAGATAGGCGACGAGTGGCACTATTTGTTCGTAGATGCCATCGGGATGAGCAACATCGGCCTGCTCGTTAGTACATTCGGGCGCGTGACCTTCGGGGGCGCAGGGCACTTCTACGTGGACGACGGCTCGGGCGCCAAAGACAGTTCAG
>DASRZD010000304.1:0-3091 GCA_035686805.1 Armatimonadota bacterium | reverse complement strand
ATTGACCATTGGCCATCAACCATTGACCATTTGGAGGATGCCATGTCACCAAAGATTACCCGCAGGGACTTTATCAAAGGGAGCGCAATCGGAGTCGGCAGTTTCCTGTTCCTGCGTGACAGCCGCTCGGCTTTCGGATTTCAGGCGAACGAGAAGCTGAATATCGCCTTGATCGGAGCCGGCGGAAAGGGAAATGCCAATCTGGAGGGAGTCTCCAGCCAGAACATCGTCGCCCTCTGCGACGTAGATTCCCGCCGAGCCGCCGGCTCCTTCGAGAAGTACCCTGACGCGAAGAAGTTCGTGGACTACCGCAGAATGCTCGATAAGATGCACAAGGAGATTGACGCGGTTGTCGTGAGCACGCCTGATCACACTCATGCGGTTGCCTCCATCAGAGCTATGGAGATGGGCAAGCACGTCTATTGCGAGAAGCCGCTCACCCACACGATTTCCGAGGCGCGGCTCATGAAGGAGACCGCCGGCAAGTACAAAGTTGCCACTCAGATGGGCAACCAGGGCACGGCGGGCGACGGACTCAGGGAAGCGGTTGAAGTCATTCGCGCTGGGTGCATAGGCCAAGTGCGTGAAGTGCATATCTGGTCGAATCGCCCGGTCTGGCCTCAGGGAGTCGCTCGCCCGACCGAAGTTCAGGAGATTCCGAAAGAGTTGGACTGGGACCTGTGGCTCGGCCCGGCGGAGGCGCGCGCATATAACTCGACATATCTGCCGTTCGTGTGGCGAGGCTGGAAGGCATTCGGCACAGGCGCAATCGGCGACATGGGCTGCCATACGATGAACCTGACCTACATGGCCCTCGGCCTGAACAATCCGATATCTGTGGAAGCGGAGTGCTTCGAGGGGACGGACGAGAGCTACCCAAAGCGCTCTATCGTTCGATATACGTTCCCCGCCCGAGGCAACATGCCCCCGTGCAAGCTGACATGGTACGACGGCGGCCTCAAGCCTCCCTCCTATGTCCTGCCGGGCCGAGATATGCCCGGCAGCGGATGCGTCATGATTTCGGACAAGGGCATCCTCTTCTCGCCGGATGATTACGGATGGACCTACCAGTTGATCCCTGAGGAGAACTTCGCCGACATGAAGAAGCCCGAGCCGACCCTCCCGAGGTCGCCGGGTCACTACGCGGAGTGGATCGAGGCCTGCAAGGGTGGCCAGCCGGCGATGTCGAACTTCGACTACGCGAGCGGACTGACCGAAATGGCGCTCCTCGGCAACCTGGCCGTCCTGGTCGGCGAGCCGATCTATTGGGATGCTGAGCGGATGAGAGCCATCAACTGCTCGAAGGCAGACTACTTCGTGAACACGCCCTATCGGAAGGGATGGGATATTTGAGGAGTGAACGGTGAACGGTGAGCAGTGAACGGTGGCCAACCAGCCAGATCTTCACTGTTTACTGTTTACTCGATTTCAGTATACTTCCCAGCCGTGATCTGCTATCGCCTGGTCTATGACGGGATTCGGGCGGATGTAGAGGATCACTGCCTTATACCCCTCATTCACCGGGATGGCAATCGCCTTCGTTCCGGGGGGCAAGTCGGACCAGTTCCTCACGGCGAAGGACTTGTAGCTGTCCAGCCTTGCGAGCGCATCCTGCAGCGGCACATCCGAGGGCACCATCGCCGGCTTTCCTACTATCAAGTTCACGTTTTTCAGCATCAGATATGGCAGAGTAGCTTTACGATGGTGGCCAGGCATGGTACTGGATACTACACCTCGCCTGGCAACCCACTGGTCGCTTAGACCCAACATATCCAGCGCTGGCAGCCTCGAGAAGTATGGCACAGCTCCTGCGGGCAGGACCGCGATCTTGACCTGCTGGCTGTACTGCAGACTCTCCCCCAGCACTTTGCCTACACTCCCCCAATCAGACGAATTGTCCGTCAAATGGTCTTGTAACTGCTGAATGCTCTCAGTGTCATAGGCGTTTGCCGGAGAGACAGTCTCCAGTGATGACTCGCTGCTTCGAACAGCATACAGCAGGGAGCCTATGAGAATGGCGATAGCCAAGGCCGCTTGAACTGCCTTGTTCGATGAAGCCCAAGCAACGGACCTAACGATCAGCAGCATCACGAACGGCAGAATGGGTATGAGCGCCCTGAATTCCATGAAGTCACCGCCTGCCTTCACAATATACGCAAGCCACAGCACGGTGATTATGAAAATGGCCCCCAATCCAGCCTCTCGTTTGAAGTACATGGCTGCACCGACAAGCAGCAGAAATGGGGCAAGCCAGTACTCCGTAAAGAATCCGTAGACATACCTAAGCCCCATCATCGGATCAACTCCTGCACCCGCTTTCGCATAGTAGGTATTCGGCAGGATGTCGCCATAATATGAAAGCTTCCAGGCGAACCAGACGCTGATGATCGCAACGAGCGGGATTACGAGGAGCAATTCCTTCGCCACCTTGACCTGCATCCCGGACTTCTCTTTCAGGAGTTGGTAGACGATGATTGGGATGACCACTGCGGCTAGAATCGCCGAGTCCAATCTCGTCAGCAGGCCGGCGCTCAGCAGCAGTGAAATGATCGCCATGGTGGAATACTTCCGCTCTCCCCCCATGACGCCGAGCAGCAGATACATGGTGGCGGTGAAGATGAGAGCTTGGGACTGGGTTTCCAGGCCGCCGGTCGCATACGCGCTGAAGCTGTAGTTCGTCCCCAGGAGGATGACCGTCAGTAGTGCCCAGTCACGCGAGAGCACCAGACTTGCGAGCTTGTAGGCAAAAGTCAGGGTGAGCGCGAAGCAAATCAGGCCCAGGATTTCGGTGAATGGCACCGGATCCAGGCCAAGCTTCATTCCCCCGGCAATCATCACCGTCCAGAGGAAGTTCGTGTAGCCCTCGACATGATCGCCCGGATTCCAGACGAGGCCATTGCCTTCCACGAGGTTGCGAGCGTATCTGAAGGAGATGAAGGCATCGTCCTGGATGAATCGGTTGCGCCATGCGAGGAAAACCAGACCCAGGAAAACCAGCGCCCACACGACCCTGAACCTGGCGTTATAGAGGTTTACGAGCTTACCCGCCAATCCGTGCCCCCATGCAGTAGCTTCGTGTAGCATGATAGCG
>DASRZD010000303.1:0-3719 GCA_035686805.1 Armatimonadota bacterium | reverse complement strand
AGGTTCATAGAGCCTTATCAGGCGGCTGCTGATCGGGTGCTCGTCCTCGGACCGGATCGTTCCCACAAACACGGCGTTAAAGCTTCTGCTGAGCCAGTGAGGCCGGAAGACGAAGCTCCTCACGTTCGTAATGACGAGCCTGAGCGCCGGGTCCAGGGTGATGGCGAGGAAGGCGGCGATGACCATGACGAACGTTTTTGTGTAGGCCAGCGGCTTGAAGAGGCGGCCCTCCTCGGCCTGAAGCGTAAGCACCGGCAGAAACGATACGGCGATTACGAGCAGGGCGAAGAAGCTCGGGCCCGCGACCTGCTTGATGGCATCGACAATCACCGCGCGATAGTCTCCCCGCTCCCCCTTCTTCTGCCACTCTTCAAGCCGCTTGTGGGTCTGCTCGACGACGACGATGGCCGCGTCCGCCATCGCGCCGACGGCGATGGCGATGCCGCCGAGAGACATGATGTTGGCGGTAATACCCATCGCCCGGAAGGGGATGAAGGAGATGAGAAGGGCAATGGGGATCGTGATAATAGGGATCAGGGAACTGGGGGGGTGCCAGAGGAAGATGAAAATGACCAGCGACACGGTGATGATGATCTCGGTTAGGGTTGATTTGAGCGTGCCGATGGCCCTTTTGATGAGGTCGGAGCGGTCATAAACAGGGACGACCTTGACGCCGTCCGGAAGCCCGGCCTCTATCTCTTTGAGCCTTGCCTTCACAGCGTCGATCACGGTCAGGGCGTTCTGGCCCTGCCTCATGACAACGATTCCCGAAACGACCTCGCCGATCCCGTCTAAGTCCGCCAGGCCCCTCCGAAAGTCCGGACCCAGGACCACCTCGCCGATGTCCCTGATGCGGATGGGCGTCGCGTTCTCGGTCGCCGTGAGGACGATATTCCCGAAGTCATCAAGCGTCTTTGCGTACCCCCTCCCCCGGACCATATACTCGGTCCCGCCGAACTCGATCAGCCGGCCGCCCACCTCCACATTGCCCGATCTCACCGCCTCGACGACGCGGCTGATCGAGATGTCGTAGGCCTGAAGGCGGTTCGGGTCAACATTCACCTGGTACTGCTGAACGAAACCGCCCACGGCAGCTACCTCGGCGACTCCCGGAACCGCCTTGAGATAGTAACGGAGGTACCAGTCCTGCAGGGAACGCAGGTCGGCCAGGCTGTGGTTGCCCGACTCGTCCACGAGGGCGTACTGGAAGACCCAGCCGAGGGCCGTCGCATCGGGCCCGAGCTCGGTCTGAACGCCCTGGGGCAGTCGGGGAATGACGCTGGAGAGATATTCGAGGGTGCGTGACCTCGCCCAGTAGATGTCGGTGCCGTCTTCGAAAATGACGTAAACAAAGGAATACCCGAAGTCTGAAAATCCCCTGACGGCCTTTACGCGGGGCCCGCCGAGCATAGCGGTCACGATGGGATAGGTGACCTGGTCCTCCATAATATCGGGACTCTGGTCCCAGCGTGAGTAGATGATGACCTGGGTCTCGCTGAGGTCGGGGATAGCGTCGAGGGAGATGCGCTGCATCGACCACCAGCCCAGGATGCAGGCGGCGGCGACGAGCATGAATACGATCGGCTTGTTCTTGACGGAAAAGTCTATGACGCGGTCAATCATCACTTGGCAGGGGGTCGCAGCCGGTCAGAAGCCGGCGATTCTTGAATTTCATGATTCATCCCGGAGCCGCGGGCATCGGGCGCCGGGTCAAGTACAGGGCCGCTGCGTTCGACTTCAGCCGCCTTATCACCGCCGGCTTCGGACAGGTTCGATGGTTGTAGGGTTTTGTTCGTGGTTTTATGCTTGAGTCCGAGATATTCGGCTCCGGGGAATCCCCCCCATCCGCGCCGCCAGTCGCTGGCCGGTGCTGGCCCGTCCCAATCGACGACCCCCGTATCACTCGCGGACTTGCCGGGAGCGGCCTTGGTCTCCTTTCTTGATTCCATACCGCCATCCTCGATGCCGTGGCTGCCCTTGACAGGTTCAAGCAGATCCGCCCAGCTACGCGCCATCCCCGGCATGACGGTACGAGCCTCTTTCTTCCTGTCCGTCCGTTCCTTTCGGACGTACTTTTCCGGTTGTTTCTCGAAATCCTTTTTGCACCGGTCCATGCAGAAGTAGAAGGTCTCGTTTGCGTAGGTCGCGACCCTTTCATACATCTCGGCCTTCTCCTCGTCGACGGACATCCCGCAAACAGGGTCCCGGCTCAGCTTGCCTTGCGTGCCCGAAGCGGCGGTCTTCATCCGGCTCTCGGAGTCGATGAGGAAGTTGCCCGAAACGATGACCTTTTCTCCGGGCATGAGGCCGCCGGTGATCTCAACCTGCCTGCCGAGCCTCCAGCCCGTTTCAACCCTGCGGGGTTCGAAGGCGCCGTTTCCTGTATCCACATAGACAATGGTCCTCGTCCCCGAGTCGATGACGGCGTCAGCCGGCACATTCAGGGACGGCGGCATGGTGATTGGGATCTCGACATCGACAAACATATCGGGCCTGAGGTCATATCGAGGGTTGTCGACAACAAGCTGTACCTTCAGCGTCTTGGCCACGGGATCGAAGAGGGGGAGGACCTCGCCCACCTTTGCGTCGAAGGTCCTGCCCATCTGAGCGTGCGTTATACCAACGGTCATGCCGGGCCCGAGATGCCTCGCCTCGTCCTCATACACATCCGCGTAGACCCAGACCCTCCCGATGTCTGCAATGGTATAGAACTCCTCTCCTGCCTTGAACCACTGGTACAGGGTGAGTTTCCTGTTCAGGACCACACCCCTGACCGGAGATCGTACCTGCAGGTATGGCCGCGCCTGCCTCGTATTAGCGAGCTCCTCGGTCTGGGCGTCGGTGATCCCGAGGTTCTGGAGGGCCTGCACGGCAACGCGGATCTGCCTGTCGGCAAGATCGGCCTGCTGGTGGCGAAGCTGCCCGCCCAGTTGCCGCCTGATGCGGTCTATATTGTCCAGGGCAATCAGATACGTCACCTGTGCATTAAAGTAAGCAGGGGCGAGGACCTCGGCCAGGATCTGATTTTTCCCGACGATGCTTCCCGTGGTGACGTCGGACAGCTCCCTGATCCAACTGTCGGTCGAGGCGTTGACGCGATAGACCCTGGTTTCATCGGAGACAACCCTCCCGTAGAGGCGCAGGGTGTAGGTCATCGGCTTTTCCTCCACCGCGGCGAACTTCACCCCGATAAGCTGCTGCCGGTACGGGCTGATCTTCACCGCACCGGGAGGCAGCGGCGCCCCACCCGTTGCAAAGGCCTCTTGTCCCTCACCTGCCTCGGCGTAAACAGGCTCAAGCGGCATGCCGCAGGGCGCAATGCCGGGCTTGTCCGATCTGAACCCCGGGGTCATGGGGTCCACATAGTACAGCACCTCCCGCTCGCCTTGTAAGCCCGTACCGGCGGACCGCTCCTTTCCGTACCGCCCCCCGGCCCAAAAGGAGAGGACAGCGACGGAGAGGACAATAACTGCGACGACGACTTTTTTCATATCCTGCGCCACCTTCGTATAATAAGGCCCAGCAATCTAATTGCTCTTATCATAGTGAATGCCGGGTATCAACCTTTTTAATGGGCTCCGGGCCCAGGTGGAGAAGGTCCAAGTCAAAAACCACCCATATACGGGGTGGCTTTAATTTTGACTCTTAAAGGGTCGTTATCCGAATATTTCTCATTGCAGAGCCGCCAAGAGCGCAAAGTTTACTTTCTTTTGTTTTTC
>DASRZD010000302.1:0-5047 GCA_035686805.1 Armatimonadota bacterium | reverse complement strand
GATCAAGGGGGAGACAGGGGACATCACTCGCCAATCCTTGTTCTACGGCAGCAGTCGGGTCAAATGGAACGTCGAGCTGCGGGAGATCAGCGAGGGCTTCGGCAGCCTGAAGGCCTTGACCGCGGAAGAGCAGGCGGCATTTGGCAAAGAAACCGGCATGAAGCGCATGAACGTCACAGGCGACTTCAAGCTCAGTTCCAGCCTCCAGATGGGGACGACCTTCAGTCGCGTGACCGCCGCCGATGCGGGCTTTGTGAAATACGGCTTCACGTTGAAGGGCCCGAAGTTCGACGTGGCGGCGAACCTCCAGGACATAGATCCCGAATTCAACCGGATCGCCGATCTGACCGATCCCGATAAAAAGGTCATGGCGACCGAGCAGGGGATGAAGCGCTATGATGTCACCGCCCACCTCCAGGCAAGCAAGTCGGTGACCGTTGACAGCTACCTTTATAGCGCCAGACACAACGCCGAAGACTATTTCAAGCGGCAGGTCAAGAATAGCATTGTCGTCAACCAGCCCGGCAGTCCGAAGTTCTCCATGCTTAGGAATCAGGTCACCACCGGCAAAGCCAGCGCTATATCGAGTTTCCTGCGGCAGCGATATGCCCTGGACCACAAGATCGGCATGTTCAAACTCAATGCCGTCCAGGATACGGTGACGAAGGAGAACGAAACCGGCGAAGAGCAGGAAGTTCAAACGCGAGCCTTCCACTTCGACACAGACGCCAAAAGGAAGTCGGCATTGATCGGCGATTTGAAGACCATCAGCCGGAGCGACGGCACATTCGAGAACACTCGGACCTTCAAGCTGAACTCACTGGTAACCAAGGGCCTGACGTTCTCCGCCATGAAGTCTATGATTGATACGGATCAGGCGGATACCGAGGTCAACGAGTATTCGCTCATAGGTGCGGTCACCAGCAGCTTGAGCCTGAAGAGCAAGTTTGCCGAAACGCTGGTTGACGGCCTGACGGTCGGCAAGATTCGCGAGCTCAGCATCGTGCCCGGTGCAGCCCGTGACTACGGTATGTTCAGGAAGTGCAAGTGGAGCCTCGGATTCGGCGAGGTCCGGACCGCCGACAAGGTCGAGACTCAGGCGAAGTCCGCCCGGTTCGAGTCCATGGTGCTGGGGAACTGCATCGCGGCCGAATACTCGGGGACGGTCACGAAGGAAGGCCAGACGCCCATCGTTCGGTCGTTCAGCATCGTCGGCAGCCACGACCCGAAGCAGCGGCTGCATTACAAGCTGGCGTACAAGGCTCAGGACCCCGGCGCGGATCCTACGATGCTGATCCGTCGGTATGACGCCGATTACCGGTTCAACCGAACCACGACCATCGCCTATAACTTCTTCACCTACAACGAGAAGCCCGGGAACAAGATCGAGCCCATTGGCCTGCAGCGCTTCAAGCTGGTGACTATGCTTACGAACACCCTGGGCTTTGTGGGGCAGGTGGAGAGCAAGGATAACTATGCAAACTCGATCTCGAGGAACACACTCAGTCTGGGGATTTCCGGGAAGCTCTCGCCCCTTCAGGTGCTCGATGCCTCGTTTGGGTTCGATCGGGTATGGACGCCCAGCGGAAGGACCTCAGCGAAGACCTACAAGTTGAAGTATGAGTACCAGGTGGATGCGGAGCACTTCTTCACATTCAGCGGCAAATGGACGGACTGGTCAGGCCCTCGGCCGGAGAACAACACCACCGATGATCTGATGCTCCAACTGGACTTCAAGACGGTGTTCAACTAGTTACAAAAGGGTAACTGGCGACTCGATCCTCCGCTTGAACTCCTGCAGGAACTTCGCGGCGACCGCCCCGTCCAAGACTCGGTGATCCGCGGAGACCGTGACTTTCATCCGCTTGGAAGCCGCCACCGATCCCTCGATGATCACCGGTATCTTGCGAATCGAGCCGACCGCCATCGAGGCGCATTCCGGCGGGTTGATGATCGCGATGAAGCTCTCCACGTCGAACATCCCCAGGTTCGAGATGGTGAAGGTCGCACCGGTGACCTCATGCGCTCGCAACTGGTTATCTCTCGCATGCTGGGCGAGTTCCTTCGTCTCGGCAGCCATTTGTCGAAGCGGCTTCTTATCGGCATCGTGGATGACCGGTGCAACAAGGCCCTCCTCCAGCGCGACTGCGATCGCCACGTTGATCTGCTTATGGACCTCCAGCTTGCCATCGGAATAGGAGGCGTTCACATTGGGAAACTTGGTGAGCGCGAGAGCCGCCGCCTTCACGATCAGATCGGTGAACGAGACCTTGGTCTGACTCTCGTCCTGGTTCAACTCATCCCGGACCCTCGACGCCCAATCCATCTCGATCTCGGAGGTCACGTAGAAATGCGGAATGGTCTGCTTGCTCTTCGCCATCCGCTCGCCGATGGCTCTCCTCATCTTACTCAGCCCAACCTCTTCGGCGGGGACTTCCAACGTCGGTGGAGGCGCGGGTGCGGGCGCAGGAGGAGCTTCCGCAGGCTGGACAAATCGCTGGACATCCGCTTCCGTTATCCGGCCGTTCGGCCCGGTCCCTTCGACCTTCGACAGGTCAATATGCTTCTCTTCGGCGATCTTCCTTGCCAGGGGCGATGCCTTGATTCGCTCCTCTTCAGGAGCGGCTTCCTGAGGTTTGATCTCTTGCGGCGCTGGGACTTCGACCGGTTTCGGCGGCGGAGGAGCGGTCACGGCGGGCGCCTGAGGCTCAGGAGCCTTGGCTGCAGCAGGGGCGCCTGCCGGCTCCAATTCCGCAATGGCCTGGCCGACCGGCACAGTCTCGCCTTCCTTGACGATGATGTCCTTGATCATCCCCGCCTCGAATGCCTCCATCTCGACATTCGCCTTGTCGGTCTCGATCTCGGCAATCGACTCGCCTTCGGTGACCTGGTCGCCCTCACGCTTCAGCCACCGGACGATCTTCCCTTCCTCCATCGTGTCGCTCATCTTCGGCATTGTGATTGCTGACATGCTTCCCCCTAGCGTCCTGCGAGTTTCCTGGCGGTCGAGACTATCTCGTCCACCGATGGCAATGCAAGTTGCTCCAACTGCTTCGAGTACGGCATCGGAACATCGGCGGCCGCGATTCGGGCTATCGGCGCGTCGAGGTAGTCGAACGCCTCCAAAGTGATCTTATCCACAATCTGCGCTCCCATACCCGCAAACCGCCAATCCTCTTCGACGACGATTGCCCGATGCGTCTTCTTGACCGAATTGACGAGGGTCTCCGCATCCAGCGGCTTCAGCGTCCGAACATCTATGACTTCGGCCTCGATGCCGTCCTCCGCAAGCTGGTCGGCGGCCTTCACGCAAAGCGTCCTCATGCGGGAATATGAGATCAAAGTCAGGTCCTTGCCGGTCCGCTCGACTTCGGCCACGCCGATCGGAATGGTGTACTCTTCGTCGGCGACTTCGCCCTTCATCCCGTACAGTATTTCGTGCTCGAGGAACATGACCGGGTTATTGTCCCTGATTGCGCTCTTCAGCAGGCCCTTCGCATCAGCCGGCGTGCCGGGGATGACGACCTTCAGGCCGGGCACATGCGCATACCATGCCTCCAGGTTTTGCGAGTGTTGAGCTCCCAATTGAAGCCCTGCTCCCTGGGGCGCTCGGATGGTCACCGGCACCATGACCTGCCCGCCGGACATATATCGCAGCTTGGCCGCATGATTCACTATCTGATCCAGCGCCAGGAGTGAGAAATTGATGGTCATCAGCTCCACGACCGGCCGCAAGCCTACCATCGCCGAGCCGATCCCCGTGCCGACGATCGCCTCCTCCGAGATCGGAGTATCAATCACTCGCTCGTGGCCGAACTCCTCCAGCAGCCCCTCGGTGACCTTGTAAGCCCCACCATACTCGGCAACCTCCTCACCGATGATGAAGACGTTCGGATCACGGCGCATCTCCTCACGCAACGCCTGATTCAGCGCTTCCCGGTAAGTTATCGTCTGAGGCATCTGAAGACTCTCCTAAGGAGCGTAGATATTCTCGTAGAGTGCGTCCGGCGGCGGGAACGGGCTCTGCTCCGCGAAATCAACCGCCTCCTGGACCCTCGCTGCCGCTTCGTCGTGCGCGGCCTTGATCTCCTCATCGGTGATCATGTGATTCTCTTTAAGGTAATTCTCCATGCGAGTAATCGGATCCCGCTTGCGCCATTCCTCGATCTCTTCCTTCGTCCGATAAGTCCCCGGGTCCGAGATCGAGTGACCGCGGTACCGATAGGTGATGGCTTCGATGAACCTTGGCTCGTTGTCCTCGCGAGCTATCCTGACCGCCCGATCCGCGACTTCTCGGACCGCGATCAAATCCATCCCATCCACCTGCTCGCGCTCGATGTCGTAGCATGCCGCGCGCTTGATGAGGTCGGGAATGGAAGAGGCTCTGTACACCGCTGTGCCCATCCCATACAGGTTGTTCTCCAGCACGTAGATCACCGGCAGCTTCCACAGCGCCACCATATTCAGCGCCTCGTGGAACGCACCCTCGTTGACCGCCCCGTCGCCGAAAAAACACACGCAAACCTGGTCCGTCTTCCTATAGCGGATCGCCAAGCCTACGCCCACCGCAAGAGGCATCCCGCCGCCCACGATTCCATGCCCGCCAAGGAAGCCGCGCTTCACGTCGAACATGTGCATGGAGCCGCCTTTGCCCTTCGACACGCCGGTCGCCTTCCCGAAAAGTTCGGCCATGACCTGCTTGGGGTCGGTTCCTCTCGCGATTGCCTGACCATGCTCCCGATATGCGCCTACGACGTAATCGTCGTCGCGCAGGGCCGAGATGAATCCAACCCCCACCGCCTCCTGACCCGAGTAAAGGTGGAGAAATCCGCCGATCTTGCCCTTTGTGTACATCTCCGGCGTCTTCTCCTCGAAGGTCCGGATCAGCACCATCTTCCGGTACATCTCCAGGAAATCGGTTTTGGTCTCGATCAGTCGTGGCTCAGCAGCGTCCATCCCTATACCTTTCCCGGGCTGCCGAAGACCTTCATCCGATCCTCGACCGCCGCCTTCATCGCCTCGCGAGCAGGCGCAAGTATCTTGCGGA
>DASRZD010000301.1:0-3972 GCA_035686805.1 Armatimonadota bacterium | reverse complement strand
CTCGGCTGCATCCATTACGACGAAAGGAGATTCACGATGACATTGAAGTCAAGTATCATTCTGCTGCTTGCCCTGGCTCTGTGCATCACCCTCGTATCGGTTGGATTAGCGGAGTGCAACAAGGACAAGGATCAGGACCAGAAGCTCACTATCGAGCAGCTCCCACCCGCCGTTCGAGCCACTCTGGAAGCTCAGGCGCAGGGCAATCCAATCCAGGATATCGAGAAAGAAACCGAGGACGGGGTGACTTTCTACTCCGCCGATATCATCCAGGGCGACCAGAAGCTCGAGGTCGAGATTCTTGAGGACGGCACTCTGCGAAGCGCCGAGCCCGAGGCGATCAGCTCTGAGAAGGAAGAGGCGGACGCCGACGACAATGAGGCCGTTGAGCATCATGACGCCGATGAGGCGAATGAAGTCGGCGACAAAGACGAGGAAGCCGAACACGAAGATGAAGACGGCGACTCCGATTAGCGGTATTCGTGCAGTGCCTCAGCCCCACAACATATTACCGCGGAGAAGAATGTGAACAAAGCTGTCTTGATTGTGCTCATCCTGGCTGTTCTTGCGCCGATGGCCTTTGCCGCAGAGCCTGCTTTCACGGAAGATTTCGCCATTGACAAGAGCGATCTCTCATCCACCGGCCGGAATCCCTATTTCATCCTTGAACCGGGCTACCAGCTCTACTTCAAGAGTGCGGATGGCGATCTTACGATCACAGTACTCAATGACACCAAGCTCGTAGATGGAGTCGAGACCCGAGTCGTTGAGGAGCGAGAGACCGAGGGCGGCAAGCTCATTGAGGTTTCGCGAAACTACTTTGCGATCTCGAAGCGGAATAACGGCGTCTTCTACTTCGGCGAGGATGTGGATATGTATGATAAGTCCGGCAAGATCACCGGACACGGCGGAAGCTGGTATGCCGGGGTAGACGGGGCTCGGGCCGGACTCATGATGCCGGGTCTCCCGCTTCTTGGCGCTCGGTTCTATCAGGAAGTCGCCCCGAAGCTTGCCATGGACCGGGCGGAGATCGTCAGCATTTCAGACATTCGCAAAGTCCCCGCAGGCAGCTTCGATCATGTCGTTAGGACCGAGGAGACCACCCCTCTCGAACCGGGCGTGAAGGAGTATAAGTACTATGCGCCCGGGATCGGCCTGATCAAGGATGGAGACATGGAATTGGTTCGGTACGGCGCCGTGAGATAGAGATATCGGAAAGACTTTAGACTACAGACGTGAGCGCGATGTTCATGTGACCGCCGAACTGGCGGCGGCGTCATGGCGACCCTAACCACCCCGGCGGAAGGAATCCCACCCAAAGGCGAATAACTGACTATCCGGTGTTTCGCCCATGATAGTCGAGAGCATCGAGTTCACTCCTGCTACCCCTGAACTGAAGGCGACAATCCAGCATCACTGGGCAAGCAATGCCGGCGATCACATCGCCCTGGGGGACGACTGCTGCTCCATCGTGGCGATCGCCGATGGACGGCTCATCGGCCTCATCTCCGCAAAGAAGCGCCCGCTTGCCGATCCCGTCGCCGCGATGAGCGAAGCGTGGATATCCATCGTCGAAGTCCATGAGGACTTCCGGCGACAAGGCATCGGAGAGGCGCTGGTGTCCTTGGTGATTGACTGGGCAAATGAGAATGGCATCGAACAGGTCGGAGCGTGGAGCGAGAGCATCCGCACCGAGGCCCTGCTTCTCTGGTGGAAGATGGGTTTTACCTTTGCGAGGTTCGAATACAAGAGTGGAGACCGGAAATGCCACGGGTTCACGGTGGCAAAACGCCTACGCTAACTGATTGAGGTTCGTTAGCGGTACTCAAAGGAGATAGCGCAATACTATGCTGCAAACGATACCTGAGATCATCGCCCACAGAGGCTATTCCTATGTCGCCCCGGAGAATACCCTCGCCGCCATCAACCTCGCCTGGCTCGTCGGCGCTGACGCAGTCGAGATTGACATCTACCTCACCACGGACAATCACATTGTCCTGTTCCACGATCGAACAACCGCCCGAACCACTGGAGTGGACTTGACGGTCAGTGAGAGCAGCTTCGATCAACTCCGAGCCCTCGATGTCGGCAAATGGAAGGGCGATCAGTGGGCGGGCGAGAGGATCGCCACCCTCGAGGAAGTACTCCCGACCATCCCCGAGGGGAAGCGGATGTTCGTAGAGATCAAATGCCAATCGGAGATCATCCCTCATTTCCTCGAGATCCTTGACGCGTCAGGATGTAAGGACGACCAGGTGGCGGTGATCAGCTTCTCTCAGGATGTCGTCAGGGACATCAAAACGGCCCGCCCGAGCCTCGAGGCCTACTGGCTTTGTTGGACCGATAGAAAGCCTGCCGACGAACTGATAGAGATCGCGAAGTCCTCGGATGCCGACGGCCTCGATGCCATGATCTGCGAGGCCTTCAACGAGGAGTTCGTCTCGAAGGTTAGGGATGCCGGCCTGGGGGTCTACGTCTGGACCGTTGATGACGACGCCGAAGCCCTTCGGATGGCCGCCCTCGGAGTAGACGGCATCACAACCAATCGCCCGCCGGAGATCACGGCTTTGCTGGGAGGCCGGCGTTAATACCCTTGAGATAACCAAAGCTTTTTGCCGTTTTTGCCGGTTCATGCAGGGAACATGCCTCTTGATCAGCAAATGCTTATCAAACAATTCAGGAGATAAGCATGAAACTTGTGTTCTTCCTGGCGCTGATGGCAATTGCCGCCGTCTCGCATGCGAAAACCTCGAACGAGGGCTTCCCCCTCATGGCCTGGGACTACGCGACCGATGACGCTACGCTCAAGGCCATGGCGGAGTGCGGCATCAACATGGTGGCCTTCGTCCCGCCCAAGATGCTGGACAACTGCGAGAAATATGGAATCAAGGCCATCGTCTTCGAGGGCAATTACAACGCCTATAACGACCTCCCGGCCCTGTCTAAGCTGATCAAGAAGGTGAACGATCATCCGGCCGTCTTCGGCTACCACATCAAGGACGAGCCCAGTGCGGAGGAGTATCCCGCGCTCGCAAAGGCCGCCGATCTGGTGAGGAAGGAGGCCCCTGGGAAGTGGCCTTACATCAACCTCCTCCCCGGCGGCGGCGACGCGTATGAGAAGTATATAGAGGATTTCTGCGCCATCGTCAAGCCGCCCATCCTGTCCTATGATCTCTATGCCGTCGGCGAGGGTGGGGGATTTTCGGACGGCTTCTGGGTGACCATCGCCCGCATAAGAGAGGCGGCGCTCAGGCACAACATCCCATTCTACAACATCGTTCTCACTGCTCCCCATTGGCGCTATCGGGAGTTGAGCATGACCGACCTCCGCATGCAGACTTTCGGCTCGCTCGTCTACGGCTGCAAAGGCCTCAGCTACTACAAGTTCTACAGCGGATCGCTCCCCGGCGCGCCCGATCTCGGCAACTTCCGCATGGCCCCACTCGACCAGTTCGGCGAGAAGACCCAGACCTGGGAGTGGCTGAGGAACATCAACCGCCAGATCCTCAATCTCGGCCCGACCCTCCTTAAGCTTCACTCGGACGATGTCTATCACATCGGCGGTACGATCCCCAACAGGAACCACGGCCCAACCGACAAGACCCTGGTAAACAAGCTCTCCGAGGGCGAGTGGATAGTGGGGGACTTCACGCACGAGGATGGCACTCGCTGGGTGATGGTCGTGAACAAGAACCTTGAGCACTCGTATACGGTTCAGCCCGAGTTCAACATTCCGGCAGAGAAAGTGGAGTACGTCAGCCCAGTCACCGGCAAGATACAACCCTATTCGACACCCTATTACTACTACCTCGCCCCAGGGCAGGGGGTGTTGTTGAAAGTGACCCAATGAAAGTAAAGCGGCTGGACGGCGTGGTAGGAGAATTGTCAAGAGACCTCCAATATACCACCGGAGGGTATGCGAATGTCAAAAGAGATACTGATCGTTTTGGCCATGTGTTTGGCCGCCACCGC
>DASRZD010000300.1:0-12986 GCA_035686805.1 Armatimonadota bacterium | reverse complement strand
GGTGCCGACGAATGCGACACGGTTGGAGGTCGGGAGGTCGGCATCAACCGTGACGACGGGGATGCCTCGGGCGATTGCCTTGTTGACGATCGGCACGAGCGCATCCTCGAAGCCCACGACGACAACCCCTTTGATGCCCTTCATTGCCATCGCCTGCTCGAAAGCGGTAATCATGGCAGGCATGTCGTACTCCGCCGGGCCGACGTACTCGGTCCGCACGCCGAGCGCCTCGCCGGCGAGCTTCATGCCGAGCTTGTGATCGTAGAAGTAGTCCAGATTGCCGAGGGCGGACACTTCTACATAAAGTTGATCCATGTGCCCGGCGGTCGCTCGGCCGGTACTCAGGGCCATCTGCCCCTGGTTGTTCCGCTTGGCAACGGTCGTGGCGGCCATGACGAGGGCTAACAGAACCAAAGGGATGAATAGCTTTTTCATAAGCGTCTCCTCATCAACGAGGCGGGGTATTGGGGTGGTGGGGTGTTGGGATCCCATTACCCCATTGCCCCATCACCCCACTTCCCCTCTATTACTCCTTAAGCGTTTCCAGCATTGCCAGTATATTCTCCACGGGTGTGCCGGATTGGATGTTGTGAATGGCATTGAACACGAAGCCGCCGCCTTTGCCGAATATCCTCATGCGCTCGCGGACCTCGGCGCGGACCTGGTCGGGAGTCCCGAAGGGGAGGGTCTGCTGGGTATCCACTCCTCCGCCCCAGAAAGTGATCTGGTCCCCGATAGATCGGGGCGGGCTGCCGAAACGCGTCTTCAGGCTCTGGGCTTCCATATCGAAAGCCGAGCACTGGACGGGATTCAGGATATCGAAGCCGGCGTCAATGAAGTCGGGGATCAAGGCCGCGACCGATCCGCAGGAGTGGATGAACGTTTTCCAGGCCGTGTGCTTGTGAATCCAGTCGTTCACCCGCTTATGGAACGGCTTGTAGAGGTCACGGTAGGCGTCGGCCGAGATGAACAGCCCTCGCTGAGTGCCGAAGTCCGTGCCGGTGATGAAGACGGCGGAGACACGATCGCCCACGACCCCGTGAATCCTCGCCAGATTGCCCAGCGCGATCTCGCACTGGCACTCGAATACGGTATAAACGTAGTCCCGGCGGATGGCCGTGCTGACGTACCATTCCTCGATGTCACGGATGCCCTTCGGATGCTTGAGCCACGGGGCGGGAACGAGGGCGATGTCGCCGAACGCCGTGCCGCCGAAGTTCGCGAGGATGGCCTTGTCGGTCTGCGTGTAAATGCGCTCGGCCTCGGACCGGAAGTGCTCCAGGTCGGCGTCGCTGATCGGGCCGAACTCCTCCAGATTGTCCTCGGGATTGAGTTCGTCCTCGTCAATCGGCGGCTGGCGGACGATCGAGTCGAAAAAGAAGCCGCCATTGGGCATCACGCCGCTCGGCGGGACGGACTTGTCGCCCTCGGGATACAGAAAGATCGAGCCGTCCGGATTGGGATCGGTATTGAAGCCTTCGGGGACGAGGACGGGCGTATTATCAAAGAGGCGCCAATCCTTCCAGCCCTTATTCTCAAAGCCGAAGAGAGTTCGCGGACTCCCGAGGCCGACGACGTCAATGCCGACGGCCTCGATCAGGTCCGGGGCAATCTCGCCGAGCATCTGGTAGGGCTCGACGACCTTGACCGGCGTCCCGGGCGCATCCAGCCCGAGGGCCTGACGCAGATTATAGACCGCACTGACATGCATGCCGGTGACGGCGCTCGCGCCGAGATCGAATGGGATGCGGTCGGCCTCACGATGGTTAAGGGCCAGGTTGATTCGTTCTCTCGATGTCATAGCTTGTGCTATGTTCGAGGATCAGCAGGAGTAAACCTTCATGGGGAATGGTTGAATGGTCAGATAGTCTAATGGGGGAGCTGGGGTTTCCAAATGGGGAGGGAGGGGCGGAGCATCGGTTCTTGAACAACAAACCGGTGGCCAATGCTTCGCCCCCAAAATGCGATTCGCTATTTGCCTTTGGACTTCCTCTCGATGGTGGCGAAGAAGTCGTTCCAGCGCTTGGAGCGCTCGACGGCACGGGTGTCCTTCGGGTCAATCTTGGTGTAGAAGGGGTTGAAATCCTTCATGGCATTCGGGTCGAAATGTCTCTGGCCCTGCTGGCCCCCCTGGCGAGGTGGACCGCCCTGTCCGCCGCTCGGCCTGCGCTGCTGAACCTTCGGCTTGATCCTGGCCATGGCATTGAGCTGAGTAGCTGTGAGGGGCTTCTTCAGCTTCACGAGAACTGTCTTTGCCTGATCCTGGGTCAGCTTGGGCTGAGTGCGGAGCGGCTTGAGGACGGCAAGCATCGCTTTCGCCTGGGCAGATGTGAGAGTGTACTTTTTGTCTTTGTCAATCTCCTGGATGTGGGTCACCATCTGCATGAGCTGGAAGGTGTACTTGTACTTGTCCCTGAATGAGTTCGCCTGACTTGCGCCCTGCTGCTGGGCAACCGCGGTGGCGACGAACACGATCGCTATTACCAAAGCGATCAGGATTGTGACGGTGCGTTTCATTCGTATCTCTCCTTTCATTGGGTGGGTATGTTATTCGTATCTAAGTGCATCTATTGGGCGGAGGGCGGAGGCCTTTCTCGCGGGATAGATGCCAAAGAATATGCCGACCGCCGCCGAAAAACAGAATGCCAGGATTACCGCCGGCATAGACACCGCCACCTGCCACCCCGCCGTCTGCGCGAGAATCTTGGCCGTACCGACTCCGAACAGGATTCCGATCACCCCGCCAAGCGCCGACAGCACGACGGACTCGATCAGGAATTGGAGCAGAATGTCGCGGCTCTTCGCTCCTACAGCCTTGCGGATTCCGATCTCCCGCGTGCGCTCGGTAACCGACACAAGCATGATATTCATGATGCCGATTCCACCCACAAGCAGCGAAACGGCGGCGATGCCGGCAAGCAGCATGGTGAAGGTCTCACTGGTCTGCGCCGCAGTTTCCATGAACTCGGCCTGGTTGCTGATCCCGAAGTCGGACTCACTCGCCGGGCCGATCTTGTGGTGCTTTCTCAGCACCTTCTCTATCTCATTCGAGGCCTCGGTCATTGTGTCCATGGATTTAGCCTGCGCGCTTATGGATCGCAGGTAGTCTACCCCGAACACTCTCTTCTGAGCAGTTATAAGAGGCACAAATATCTGATCGTCAGGGTCATGCCAGCCACCCGAGCCCTTTGCCTTGCTGACGCCTATGATCTTGAAGTTGATGCCGTTTATGCGAACCATCTTGTTGAGCGGAGAGCTTTGCCCGAACAGGTTCGTTGCGGCGGTCGGCGCAATGACTCCTACCCTGCGCATAGAATGAACATCCGAATCGCGGAAGAAGTTTCCCTGCTCAATCTGGAGATTGCGTATGGAGGGGTAATCTTCCGTGGTGCCCAGGATGGTCGTATTTGTGTTCATATTCTTGTACTTGACCTGGGCATTCATGCGGAGTTCGGGGGCGACCGCGATTATGAGAGAGCACTCCTTCTCGACAGCAATGGCATCGTCATAGGTGAGATTGACTTCGCTTCCTTCTCCGCCTCGCACTGATCCGCTCCTAGACTGGCCCGGCCGGATGCTGAGCACATTCGTGCCCATGGCCTGGATGGCAGTCATAGTCTGCTGCTTAGCGCCCTGGCCTATGGCAATCATGGCGATGACCGCGCCAACGCCGATGACAACGCCCAGCATGGTTAACCCCGAACGCACTTTGTTTGCGGACAAGCCCTCAAACGCGACCTTTATGCATTCCGAGAGGTTCATTCTTCTTCCTCCTCGGGCGGCATGGCTGCCAGTACTTCACGCGCGTCGCGAGGCTTTTCAATCCTCTCGTCGCTGACGATATGGCCGTCTCTGAACTGCACTATTCTCTGAGTGTGAGCGGCCACCTCGTGCTCATGAGTAACGATAAGGATGGTCTTCCCCAACCTGTTCAGCTCTTGAAAAATCGCCATGATCTCCTCGCCGGTGCGGGTATCCAGGTTGCCGGTCGGCTCGTCGCCGAGGATTATCGGGGGATTGTTCACGAGCGACCGCGCAATCGCCACCCGCTGCTGCTGCCCGCCGGACAACTCACTCGGCCGGTGATGGGCGCGGTCGGTCAAGCCGACTTGCTCGAGGGCGGCCATTGCCTTCTCCCTGCGTTCGACGGTTCCGTTGTAAAGCATGGGAAGCTCGACTTGCCGGATCGCGGGCGTTCTCGCCAGGAGGTTGAACGATTGGAAGACAAAGCCCATCTTCTGATTCCTGATGGTGGCAAGCTCGTCTTCCGTGAGGCTGCCCACGTCAGTGCCATCGAGATAGTACGAGCCGCTGTCCGCGGCATCGAGACAGCCGATGATGTTCATAAACGTTGACTTGCCAGAGCCGGAAGGACCCATAATGGCGATGAATTCGCCGGACTCGATCCGGAGGCTCACACCTCTCAGGGCATGCACACACGCATCACCCAGAGCATAGTCTTTATGCAAACCTTCAACTATTATCATGTTTCAAACCTAGTGGAAATGCCGTCCGCCGCTTAGCCCCGGCACTCCGGAACGTCTGTCTCCTCCGCCTTGATCCTGACCAGGCGCCTCAATGACGGAGGTCACCACCATGTCACCTTCCTTCAGGCCGGATACTATTTCGGTATTCTGATCGCCCGTGAGACCCACTTCCACACGGCGCTCGGTTTGCTTGCCACCCTTGATCACCGTCACGCTGTACTTGCCGTCCTGGTCTTGCACCGCCTCCGTGGGTACGATAAGTACATTTTCCTGGCGGTCAATGACGAAGCTGCAGGTGGCATTCATCCCCGGCTTCAGCCTGGCATCGGGATCCGTAATCTCGACCGTCACCGGGACGACGGTAACGTTCTGCTGGCTGACCGTTTGAGGGTCTATTCGAGTGACGACGCCCTCGAAAAGCTCGTCGGGGTAGGCGTCCAGAGTGATATCCACAGATTGCCCCGGTTCGACACTGGCGATGTCGGTTTCGTCAACCGAAGCCAGGACGAACATGCGGCTCAGGTCGCCAAGCTGGACTATACTCGTGCCTGAGCCGGTTCCCGCAACCGAAGACCGGCCCGACTGGATGATGGAACCGACTTCGACATACTTCTGCAGAATCACCCCTGCGCGGGGCGCTGTGATGGTCGTGTAGTTCAACTGGGTCTTGGCATTGTCAACCGCAGCCTGGGAACGGACGATACTCGCCTGCGATGAGCGAATATCGGCAGCCCGGATGGGGATCTGGTGGGCACTCGACTTAGCGGATGCCAAAGAGGTTGCAGCCTGGCTGAGAGCTGCACGAGAGGCGGCAACGTCTTGTTTGCGCAAGTCATCCTGGATCGCATTTGCCTTCGCATTATCGAGCGCCGCTTCCGCCTGATCGAGCCTGGCCTGTGCCGACTGCAGTTGGGCGTCGTAATCTTGCGCCACTGTGTCATATCTCTCTTTGGCGGAATCCGCGTTGGCTTTCGCGGTATCGTACGAAAGCTTGGCGGAGTCGAGTTGGCCGGCGGAGATGAAACCTTTGTCGAAAAGTCCTTGCTGACGGTCAAGATTTCGCTTCGCATTGTCCATGGCTGCCATTGCGGAGTCATACGCCGACTTCGCCTGGGCCGTCCCTTGAGGCACTCCGGCTTCCTTAAGCTGGCGCAGACTCTGTTGGGCGGACCTGTAATTCGCGTCTGCCTGCCTTATTGCAGCCTTGGTCAGGGTGGGCTGAACCTTCGCCTGAGCCTCGGCCTGCGCAAGACGCGCCTTGGCGGCCTCATATGCCTGGGTCGCCTGCTGAAGCTGTTGGACGTTCTGCTCCTTTTGGAGAGTCAGCGACTCCTTGGATTGGGACATGCGGGCATTTGCGGCGGATAGATCGGCCTCGGCCTGGTTGAATGCAGTACGGCTGTCGGAGGGATCTATCTTGGCTATGAGTTGCCCCGGTTCGACGATGGTCCCGACATCCACCGCCAGGAGTTCGACCTGTCCACCGGCATTCGATTTGACGTCCACGGTGGTCAACGGTTGGAGCACTCCGCTGGCGGAAATGGAGCTTGCGACCGTACCTCGCTCCACCTTGGCAGTCTCGATGGTGGGCTTGTTCGCCTGCGCCGTCCGTATCTTTGAGACAGTGACCCAACCTACGATTACGACCAGAATCGCCGCTCCCGTAATCAGTCGGCTTCGACCTATGTGTTTCAATTCAGTATCCTCGCTTCCCCATAGCTTTATCGAGTTGCGCGCGGGCAACATAGCAGTCGTAGAGCGCCTGGGCGTGGCTGGCCTGAGCATCCGCATAAGACACCTGGGCAGTCACTATCTCCAGTGGGATGGCCAATTGCTGGCGATACTTCTCGCGGGCGACTTCCAGGTTTGTCTTCGCAAGCTCGACATTAGGCTTGCTTGCCGCTAACCGCTCGAAGGCGTTGGTAAGATTGAGGTAAGCCTCTTCGACTTCGGTCGTGACGTCTTTGCCTAGCTGATCATTACCGAGAACCGCTGAATCCGTCCTAGCTTTGGCGCTATCGATCCCGGCGGCGATCGCCCCGCCGTCGAAGATGCTCATGCTCACACCGACCCCAACCGACCATTGGCTGTCATAGTCAAGCCCGCCGAGCGCTCGATCATACCCCGCACCGACGGAGAGAACCGGGAGCGCCTGCAACTTAGCCAGGGAGAGACCGGCCCTCGAGGAATCTAACTGAGCGTTTGACCGGGTGATCTCCGGGCGGCTCGACATGGCGGAAGTGAGGCATTCGTCCATAGACCCGATGTCGTTCGTGGGTTCCTCAACGTCAACCAGGCTCATCTCCGGGCCTCTGTCGAAGCCGATGGCGTTGCGAAGGACGCTCATGGCAACTCGCACGTCATTATCCGCCTGGAGCTTGTTGAGCTTCGCATTCGCAAGCTGAACCTCCACCGGATAGATGTCCACCCGGGCGGCGTCGCCTTCGTCAATCCTGGCCTGAATCAACTCGCGCTGGCCCTCGGACTCGGCAACCGATTGCGCAGCAATACCCGCGAGGCGCTTTGTAAGGAGAGCAGTGAAGTAGGCAGTAGTCACGCTTAGTATGCGCTCCTGCTTGGTCAGTTCATAATCCGCCTGCGTGGCCACGTTGGAGGCTCTCGCCTGGCGGATGCTCGTCTGGATGCGGCCGCCGTCCCAGAGGGTCTCTTGAACGCCCACGGAACTTCTTGTGCCATTATAACTGTCGTTTATGCCCCCGGTCGTGCTGCCGGAACCAGTGAAATCGGAGCCGACGACGATCTTGGGCAGGAAGCCGGCATTCGCGCTTCTCAACCCGGCCTGGCTGGCAATGACATCCTTCTGTGCGCTGAGGACGCTGCTGTGCTGCTTCAGCGCATAATCAATGCACTCCTGGAGGCTCAAGGGATGATCCGTGGGTGGGTCGGCGGCCAGGAGCGGGACAGAGAAGATAATACAGGATAATATGATCAGGCAAGCCCTCATGAAGCTCAACTTTGTACTTTCCTTTCGGGGAACATCAACTATTTTATACGTTTGGGATAACAGAATGTTCATCCAATCTCCTTCTCAGGTGCGAACACCCGCCGCATGATCTGCAGGGTGGAGACGATCATCGCCCGCTCATCGGGAGTGAGAGTGCCGAGCATTTCGGCCAACCGGGCATTGGTATTGCGTTTGGCTGCCTCGAAAACGGACCTGCCCTTCTCGGTGAGTCTGAGTGTCACACGCCGGCGGTCACGGGGGTTTTCCTCTCTCAAGACGAGTTCCCGCTTCACCAGCCCGTCCACCATCTTCGAAACGGTGGGGAGAGTAAGCCCAAATTCTTCCGCCATACCAGAGAGCGAAATGCCTTCGTTATGGCAAAGGAACCCCATGGTGCGGAACTGCGGCTCGGTGAGATCGGCAGGGCGCTGGCTGCGCATCCCATTGCGGAGGGCGTCCATTATCGGAAAGATCGTCGAAAGCAACTCGCCGACCAGCTCGTTCCCGCCGTTTGCCTGATTACTTTGGGTATCTAATGGTTGCATATACTAACTATATCATACGGAAACTATTCTGTCAAGGGGAGAATATGATTATTTTGCAGCCGGTGGCACCGGCACTCCGACCGCACGGGCAAGCGATGCTCGGGCAATGTTGACAGCCGAGACGGCGTTGACGCGGTTCGTATCCGCGGTCACGAGGGCAGTCTGGGAATCGAGCACGTCGAGGAACATGCCCAGTCCGCTGCGATACCGGCCCTCGGTAAGTCGAACGCCCTCAGCGGCATTGGCGACCCCTGCATCGGCGGTGACGACTCGCTGCTCTGCGGTCTTCAGGTTGATGAAGGCTTGAGAGACATCCGAGGTCACGGCCAGTCTGACGGCTCTGAGTTGGGCGTCGGCCGTCTGGAGGCCCGATTCCGCCTGCTTCACAAGTCCGGCGGTAAAACCTGAGTCTACTAGAGGCCATTGAACGGCTACTCCCAAGCTGAGCGAGCCGGCCTGGAGCGGGAGATTGTCTCCTCGCTGAAGCCAACCGGCACTCGCGCCGAAAGCCGGGGCATTGCTGACCCTCGATGCGGACAACGCATTTGCGGCGGCATCTCGACTCGCCTGGGCCTGGAGAACCTCTGGACGCTGTGCCAGCGCCTGTTTGATAAGCAGATTCACGTCTTCGGCGGGAAACGCAGGCTCTTCCGTATCGGCGGTCTGTATCTGAGCAAGAGGATCAATGCCCATTACCTCGGCGAGGAACACTCGTGAGGTGGAGGCATTGGCTCGGGCGGTGGTCAGGCCGAGGATGGCATCGGCGACGGCGGTTTGGGCACGGACGACATCGGAGGGAGGAGCCAGGCCCGCCCTGAGCCTCGCCTGGGCCAGATCTAGATGCCCCTGTGTGGCATGGACGTTCGCCTCATCAACCTGCACCAGGCGAGCGTTCTGCACGTATATGTAGAAGGCCTGCTTCACCTGGAGGGCCAGATCGGATTGCACGGAAGTCAGGTTCGCATTCGCTGATCGCTGCTGTGCCTGCGCTTGCTGAACCAGACTCCGCGAATGGTTGAAGTCGAACAGAAGCTGGTTGACTGAAGCCGAGAACCGGTATCCTGGGGAGCTGGTTGTCGTACCTGACAGACCCGACGTGTTCCCGCTCACCTGATTATGGCTGGCGGCCAGATCGAGGGATGGAAGAAGGGCGGATTGCGTAGATTGGAGGCGGCCTTCCGCGGCATAGACGCCCGCCTGGGCGATCGTAATGCCCGGCTGGTGGCGAAGGGCGATTTGGACGGCCTCTTCCGCTGTGATGGGCGTGCCGGGGACGTCGGCAGGCAGACTCGTCGGGGCCGGGAGCTCGACGGGCGGCGGCAGCAGAGTCTCCGTAATCCTGGGCTGGATCGGAGGCGTCGGCTCTGCCAAGGCAGGGAGCGCCAGCAGTAAGCAGGCGGCGACAATAAGTAGTCTCTCTCTCATAGCAACCCCTCGTCAACCGGTATGCCGTCCGCAGAAGTCCTCTAGGGCGGCATCCAGGAACATCTGAAGGCCATCCAGCACGGCCTGCCGCGAGTCCGGATCCAAACAACCGAGCACCTCGGATATTCGGCGCTTCCTTCTCTCTCGGCGGGAACGCATCATCTCCTGGCCCTTCTCGGTAAGGCGGAGAAATTTGACGCGCCGGTCTTCGGTTTCCGGGACCCGCTCAACCATGCCGGAGCGCTCCAGGCGGTCGGCGATCTGCGTGATTGCGCTGAGCGAGATTCCGAGTTCCCTGCTGAGCGCGGACATGCTTTCCGGGCTATCATAAAGAAAAGAGCATACTCGCATCTGACCCATGGGCAGATCCATATCCAGGTCATCGGCATAGAGCGAGTTGAGCCTGCGCAGCAACCGGGGTAGAACGGCCGCAATCTGGGCAACTTGTTCATCCAGCGATTCCTTTGTCATGGTCTCTCCTTTCTCCGGCGCAGGAGCAAGCCGATGTCATCGAGCACCGTATAGACCGTCGGGACGACGAACAGAGTGAGAACCGTGGATGTCGCCAATCCGCCGATGACCGCGGTTGCCATAGGCGCCTGAATCTCAGAGCCCTTACCGAGAGCGAGTGCGAGCGGGAGCATCCCCAGCATGGCGGCGGAAGCGGTCATCATGATCGGGCGAAGTCGGGTCGGGCCGGCCCGCAGGAGGGCCTCCTCGCGCTTCAATCCTCGACCCCGGAGGACGTTCGTGTAGTCCACGAGCAAGATGCCGTTCTTCACGACAATGCCGACCAGCATAAGGATGCCGATGAATGCGGTGAGACCGAACGATCTGCCGGTGAGGAAGAGAGCCAGAATGACGCCGGTTGCCGCCAGCGGCACCGAGAATAGAATCGTAAGCGGGTGGATCAGCGATTCGAACTGCGAGGCCAGAAGCATGTAGATCAGGCCGATGGCAAGTATGACCGCCAGCCACATACCGCCGAATTCCTCCGCACGGCGCTTCTGGTTCGTGCCCCAGTCCCAATAATAGCCTGCGGGCATTCTCATATCCTCCAGGACCTTGCCGACATCCGCCTGGATTTCGCTCGGAGAACGTCCCTGGGGCATGCCGCTCACAGCGATATATCGCTGCCGGTCCAGGCGAGTGATCTCACTCGGGCCTACTCCATAGGCGGGAGACGCCACCTGGTTCAAGAGGACGTCTTGCGAAGAACCGGTGCTGACGGTCATTCCCGCCATTGCCGCAACCGTTTTTCGGCGGGATTCGGGAAGCTGGACTATGATAGGGTATTGGAATCCCTTCTCCTGATAGTAGGATGATATCGAGCCATTTGTCGCGGTATTGACGGTGTTCGCGACATCTGCGAAGCTTACCCCCAATTGCGAGGCTTTGGCACGGTCAACCTTCCACTGAATCTCGGGGGTCGCCTCCTGCCAGTTCACATCCACGCCTTCCAGACCCGGGATACCGCGCACACGGGCCATGACTTCCTTGGAGATCTGGGAAAGGGTGCCGAGATCGTCGCCGAATATGTCTACTTCGACGTTCTGATTGCCGCCGGTCATGATGCGAGCGACGATGTCGGTCTGGGTCAGCCGAGGCCGCACGCCCGGCAATCGTCCGAATTGCTGTCGCAGGTCGGCGATAACGTCCAGGGTAGACTGAGACCGCTTACTCTTGAGCGCCACCGAGACCGAGCCCTCATTCGCGTCGAGAGAAGTGGAAAAGCCGCGAGTAGACATGTTCGAGCCGGCGGATGCGAAGGCGGTCTCGACATTCGGGTTGCTGAGCACTATACCCTCGATCTGCTTCATGGTCCGATCGGTTTGCTCCAGGGCCGTGCCGACCGGAAGCTTTATGCGGATGCTGAAGTCGCCGCTGTCTGCCTGCGGCATCAGCTCGCTGCCGATCAGCGGGACGAGAAGGAAGCTGGCGACGGTAATGGTCAGCGCGCCGCCGAGCGTCCACATCCTGTGATGGATGGCCCAGTGGAGCGCATTGCGATAGGAGTTGTCAATGGCTTCGAACCACCGTCCGAACAGGGCGAATGCGCGCATTAGCCGGCTGGGATGGGAGTGAGCGTTCTGCAGGTTTTCGGCATGGGCCTCGCCGGAGATCAGGCGGGTGGCGAGCATCGGCACGACGGTAGTTGCGTCGAGGAGCGATACGGCGAGCGAGAAGATGACGACTAGCGCGAACTGGGTGAACATCTGGCCGGCCTGACCCTTGATGAGCAGCAGCGGCAGAAAGACGACCATGACTGTCCATGTGGACGCGACTACCGCCGAGACGATCTCATTCGTCCCGCTGACGGCCGCTTCCATCGCGGACTTCTTGTCCCTCTCGATGTGGCGGAAGATGTTCTCCAGCACCACGACCGCATCGTCCACGATGAGTCCGGTTGCCAGAGCCAATCCACCGAGCGACATTGTGTTAATCGTGAAGCCGCACATGTAGAGAAGCGCGAACGTCGAGATGATGGAGGTCGGGATGGACAGCGCAACGACCAGAGTGCTCCGAATATTCCGGAGGAAGAACAGCAATATCAGAATGGCCAGTATGCCGCCGATGATCGCAGCATCCCGAACGTTGCTCACCGAATCGTCAATGAACTCGGCCTGGTTGTACGCGACCCCGAACTTGAGATTCGGATAGAGCTTCTTGACCCTCTCGATTCGGTCGAAAACCCCCTTGGCGGTGGCGACAGTATTCGCGCCGCTTTGCTTGCTGACGATCAGACCGACTGCCGGTTGACCATTCAGCCGCGCGTAAAGCCGAGTTTCGGATGCCGAGTCGCGAACATCTGCAACATCCGATAATCGAACTGTCTGTCCATTGAACGAACCCAGTGGGATGCCGGCGATCTCTTCGACGTTGGTGAACCAGCCTGGACTGCGGATGGTGTACTCGGTCTTCCCCTGCTTTGCGATGCCGGCGGGGAGGTTCATGTTCTCCTGAACGATGCGCCGGGTCACGTTGTCCAGCGACATGCGCTGGGCGCGAAGCTTGTCGGGATCCACGTCCACCATGATCGCTCGCTGCTGGCCTCCGGTGACCTGGGCGGCAGCAACGCCGTTGACGGACTCGATCATCGGGGAGATCTGATTGTCCATGAGAGTCCGAAGCTTGATGGGATCGTTATCGCCAGAAACGCCGAAGATGAGGATCGGCATCTGATTGGGATCGAATTTCACGACGACGGGAGTCTGAAGCGTCGGGTCGGTGGGGAACTGGCGGCGTGCCCGCTCCACAAGCTGGAGGACTTCCACAGACGCCTTGTCGACATCCGTGCCCCACTGGAGCTGGACCCGAACCATGGAGCTTCCCTCGCCGCTGGTCGATGAGACCTGATATAGATTCGACGCCGAGGAAACCGCCCGCTCGATGGGACGAGTGATCTGCGCCTCGATCTCCTCGGGAGCGACGTTCGGCCACTGAGTGATCACGGCCACGATTGGCAGAGTCACCTTGGGCAGCAGATCAACCGGCAGCCTGGTCAGACAGATTGCGCCCAGCAGCACGAGCGCGGCAATGCGCATTATGACGGCAACGGGCCTG
>DASRZD010000299.1:0-3395 GCA_035686805.1 Armatimonadota bacterium | reverse complement strand
TTCCTTCCGAAGAGAAAGCATCTCCGAGGCCGCAAGCGGTGGATCGCGTTCGGAGCGGCCGCTCGAGGTGGTATAATAGTAAATGACGGCGCTAGTAAGATGATCTGCGAGCGCGGGACGAGCCTGCTCGCGGCAGGCGTTATCGGCACAACCGGCAGGTTTTCCAGCGGCAGCATGGTGAAGGTGCTGGACTCGGCGGGAAACCAAATCGCCCGCGGTTTCGTCAATTATAGTGCGGACGAACTTGAAAGCATAAAAGGCAGGCAGAGCTCGGAGATCGAAGGCATCCTGGGGTACAAAGACTTCGACGAAGTGATTCACCGGGACAACATGGTGGTTCAGGGATAACAGATGATTCCTTCCGGTCACGTATCACGCATCACGCATCACGTAAGGATCACCGAATGGTGAGACTCGGCGTTCTGGGCGGCACCTTCGATCCTCTTCACTGGGCACATCTCCTGATGGCCGAAGAGGCGAGGACGCGCTTCGACCTGGAGAAAGTGGTCTTCATCCCTGCCGGAGACCCTCCTCACAAGGACTATGAGGTCTCAGGCGCGGAAGACCGGTATGCAATGGCGCTCCTGGGCACGGCTTCTAATCCGGCGTTCGAAGTCAGCCGAATGGAACTCGACCGCGAGGGCCCATCCTATTCGGCCGATACTTTACGCGAGTTGAGGGATATCTGCGGACTGGATGCGGGAATTCATTTTATGATCGGCGCGGACGAGGCGCTCGATCTGCCTAATTGGCATGATGCCGAGAACCTCCCGGATTTGGCTCGATTCCTGGTTGTTCCCAGGCCCGGATTCGACCTTGCGGAACTCAAGAGTCGGCTGCCGAGCCGATTCTATGAGGCGCTGGATTTCCTCCCAATGGCGCCGATTGACATCTCGGCGACGGATATCCGGGCGAGGATGGCATCGGGAAGGTCAATCAGCTATCTCGTGCCTAAAGATGTCGAGGCATATATTCGCAAGCGAGGGCTATACCTGGAAGGCAATACTCTATGAGGAGACGTGACTCGGGCGGCGCGAAGCTGGTGCTCGCCATCATCTTGTTCATAGCTGCCTGCATCGGCGGCGGCGCTCTCATCGGTCTCTATACCTCCGATTTCGGCCATACCATCAGGACGCAGTTGGCGCCGCCGTTCGGAGGCAGGGACACGGTCGTCATCCTGGTGCTCGGCGAAGACGATACCAGCCGAACCGACAAGAAGCCTCGAGGTCTTTCCGACACCATCATTCTCATGCGGGCCGACCTCCTGAATAAGCAAGTGGCCGTGCTCTCCATTCCCCGAGACACGAGGGTTCGCCTGGAGGGATATGGGGACCACTGCAAGATCAACGCTTCCCACGTCTATGGCGGACCGACCCTGACTGCCATCGCCGTTCAGGGCCTGGTGGGCATCAAGCCGGACTATTACATCAAGACCAATCATGAAGGCCTTCGTAAGTGCGTTGATATCCTCGGCGGCGTGGAGATCGACGTCGAGAAGAACATGCGCTACAACGACAACTGGGGCCACCTGCACATCAACCTGAAGAAGGGCCGGCAGTTGCTGAATGGCGAGCAGGCCATGGGCTATGTCCGCTTCCGGCACGACGCGCTCGGCGACCTTTCCCGCATCGAGCGCCAGCAGAAGTTCCTGAAGGCGCTCACGGATAAAGCCCTCTCGCCGATCAACCTTCCCAAACTCCCCAAGCTCATGAACGCCATGATGCAAAATGTTGATACCGACATGACCGCCAGAGACCTCCTTGCGCTTGCCAAACTCGCTGAGAGCATGGATCGGAGCACAGTGAGGATGGGCATGCTCCCCGGCGTGCCCGAGACGATCGGCGGAATCAGCTACTGGATAGCCGATACCGAGCAGTCGGCCAAGGTCATCAACGCTCTCTTCTTCCCACGGCCGCCCATGCCCAAGGTCGCGGTACTAAACGGCAGTGGAATCCCGGGGGCCGGTCAAAAGGCCGCCGAGACTCTGAAGCAGCAGGGGTACGAGGTCACTTCGGTGGAAAACGCCGAGTCGTTCGATCATACGACCACGGAAGTCATCGGCCATCGGGAGAGTGAGGATTCGTCCTACAAGATTGCAGCCCTGCTGAATGGCGTCGTGAAGCAGGAGAAGGATCCCGCCGCCAAGGCCGACGTGACCGTCATCGTCGGCAAGAACTACATTGCGCCGAGTTCGGGGACATAAGGAGCTGGTTGTTTGCCAAAAGCAGCGATAACATCTGAGAAGAAGGCCGCCCTCATCATGGAGGCGCTCGAGGAAAAGAAGGCCGTTGATCCCGTCCTCCTCAACGTGAGAGGCCGAACGGTCATGACCGACTGCTTCATCATCACCAGCGGCACATCGCGGATTCATATCCAGGCGCTCGTGGATGCGGTGGTGGAGAAGCTGAAGGACAACGGAGTCAGGAGCAAGCGCGTCGAAGGTTATAGCGAGGCCGCCTGGGTGCTGCTCGACTATGGAGACGTTGTAGTCCATATCATGGCCCAGGATCAGAGGGACTTCTACCGGCTGGAGGCCTATTGGTCCGGCGCGGAGAAAGGCAGCCCTCCGGTCTTGGAGGAGTGAATCATGGAATCTGAGCGGCTGACAATCGAACAGGAGCAGGAAGTTGATCGCCTCATGGCCCTCAGCCATCTCCAGCGGATGAGAGGGCAGATTCGAGATGCGGAGGATACGTGCCGGAAGGCGCTGGAGATCTCGCCGAGCGATGTGAAGATTCGCGAGATTCTGGGAGACATCCTTCAGGAAGAGGGCAAGATTGACATGGCGCTGGCCGAGTATCGGGGCGCCCTGATCCTCTCCCCGGGCAATGAATCGCTGGAGAAGAAGTTCGCCAAAGTCACCCTGGAGATCGGCGAGGCCGAGCATGCCAGGCAGCTTGCTGAGGACATGATTCGCAATCCCCGCAAGTACGCAGGTCGAGCGCGCAGCCCGGTCCTCGCGGTGGTATCGTCCGCCGTCGTTCCGGGGCTCGGCCAGCTCTACAACGGCCAGATCATCAAGGCCGTGATCATCTTTGGGTCGGTTCTCCTGTTCATGATCACCTACGCCGTCCTGCAGCGCTACCCGAGAGGCATCACCTCGACCGCCGAGTTCCTCTACTTCACCAATCCGCTGGTGATGGTACTTGGCATCCTGGCCCTGATGGCGTACATCTACGGGCTGATAGACGCTCCGCTGGTCGCCGACAAGCTCACCAAAGCGGTCAAAGAGAAGCACGTCGAGGCTAGTATTCTACCGAAAGAGTGATCTTCTCCGGCAGCGGTCCTTTCAGCCTGATGGTGTCTCCCTCGATCCTGCACTTTGCGCCCTTCGCCGTGCGAATCGGCTTCCCCTCGGGATGCCGAAGACGGATGATTATCTCCTTCGGCGGATT
>DASRZD010000298.1:0-2109 GCA_035686805.1 Armatimonadota bacterium | reverse complement strand
AGGTCCAGCCAGCCGGTCAAGGCATACCAGTCGCGGCTCGGATCGAAGGCCGCATTGAGCCGGTCCTCCGGAGGGAAAGTGTAATCCCGCCAGTGCTCCCAGGTCTCCAGCGCAGGCTTGAGGACTTCACCGGCGGAATAGCCTTTCCTCCGCCGCCAGGTGGTACCCCATTCGTCTGTGAACTCCTCGATCACATTTGCCGGCTCAGGCGGAATATGGAAGCCCCGATTGCCGAAGTCATCAGGATGGCGCTCCATCAACTCGACCAGCTTCGGGCCGTGAGTCCAGAGTGCGCCGGGGAAGAAGGCGTGCGTGAAGGGCACTTTATCCGGCCCTTTGAACTCTATTGCCGCATTGACCCTCTCGCGGGATGTCATACTAATACCGCCACCCCCAGACGCGGCATATCAAGTGACTGAGCATGGGACTTCTCAATAAGGATGTCCTTCATCGGCCTCGGCAGGTTGATGGACTGCTCGGACTTCGAGTGGTTGATCAGGATGAAGACCTCGCGGCCATCACCTACTCGACGGCAGACTTCGATGCCGTCGGGAACAGGCCCAAACGCCGGCTGGACGCCGCTGATCTCGATCAGCCATCGGGCAAGCGACTTCATAGTCTCCTCGCCGAACCAGGTGCCTATGTAGGTTATGCGACCCTTGCCGACAGATCGAGTCACTGCCGCCGCCTGGCTATCGAGCCAGCCGTTGCAGTCCCCATAACGCATCAGAACCTCGGCGTCCGGCAAATCCACAGTCAGCACCTCGGCCCAGATGTGAGCCTCGCCCTCGCCAAGCTTCCCTGATACCGGGATGGGCTTGGGCAGCCAGTGATAATCGTCAACGTGCGCGCCGAGGAGTTCGGCAAGCGGGCCGGGCTGACGCATAGGCAGCCATCTGCCGAAGGAATCCTTGCCGCCCGAATGCGCCCCCAGGACCAGATGCCCGCCAGAATCGATGAAGCTCGTCAGATTCTCCAGCCGATCGTCGCTCAGGATGTCGAGGTTGGCCGCGATCACGAGTTTGTAGCCGTCAAGTGAATCGGTAGGACGGACGAAGTCCACCTCGTGGGTGATCTCTCTCACGGCTCGGTGATATGTGGCGGTATGGGCGACAGGATCGAACTCCTTCTGGTAGCGGCATGCGTCAATGAGCCAGCGGTCCTCGTACGTGTGAATCATCGCAGTCTGAGAGACGGGTGAGGTGCCGTCGAGGATCGGCGACGCCTTGGCGAACTCCTTGCCTAGTTGGCTCAACTCGGAGTATACGGGGGTCGGCTTGCCGTCCTGCCAGACCGCGACGCCCGCATAATACTCCTGACCGCCGGGGGCTGAGCGCCATTCCCAGTAGAGAGAGGCATCCGCGCCGTGGCCGATGTGATGCCAGGTGAGCGTCCGAACCCCTCCCTTATCAAGGGCACAGGAAGCGCACGTTCGACCCATTTGGGTTTCCAGTATCCAGTAGTTCTTGCGCTTGAGGCTGCGCATGAAGTCGTGCGAGCAGCCGTTGACACGCCAGTCAAGTTGCCCGCCCCCGACATAATCGTCCCACGAGGCGATGTCCAGGTCCTGGGCCAAGACGTAGTGGTCGAAGGTGTCCGGCCAGATGCCCATGAAGTTATGCGTGATAAGCTGCCTGGGATGGGCATACTTGCGGATAACCTCGATCTGCGCTCGTTGGAACTGCCGATAGACGCGCGTGATGAACTTGCGGAAATCGAGGACGAGTTGGGGGCTGTCGAAGCCTGCGGGCAGCGGAATCTGCTCCCAGTCGGAGTATTCCTGACTCCAGAAAGCCGCCGACCAATGATCGTTCAACGCATTGAGGCTGCCGTGCTTCTTCTGAAGCCACTGCTGCCACTGCCAGCGGGTCTCGTCGTCGTAGGAGACGGGGCCGAACTCGTTGTCTATCTGCCAGGCGATGACGTGCTGATTCTTGCCAAATCGCTTCGCCATCTCCTCGGCGATGCGGACAGCGAACTCCGTGTACAATGGACTTGACGGCGAATAGTGCTGCCGCCGACCGTGCGTGGCTTGATTGCCATGGATATCCATCGCGAGTGTGGAGGGATACTTGTGGGTCAGCCATGCGGGCGGCGAAGCGCTCGGAG
>DASRZD010000297.1:0-3044 GCA_035686805.1 Armatimonadota bacterium | reverse complement strand
GGTGGCGCTTGGACTCAGGGCGGGGTTGTTCAACATCGGCGTCGAGGGGCAGCTTCTCGTGGGAGGGCTTGCGGCGGCGTACGCGGGCTATGCGATCGAGCTCCCGGCCGTCGCGCATATTCCGGTTTGCATCGCGGCGGGGATCATCGGCGGCATGATTTGGGGATACCTTCCCGGCATCCTGAAGGCTGGGCGAGGCGTCCACGAGGTCATAAGCACCATCATGCTGAACTACATCGCCTTCTACCTGACGCACTATCTGGTCACCCATCAGCTCAAGGACGTCCACACGATGGCCCCTCAGACGCCCGCGATTCACCCGACCGCCGTCCTCCCGCAGCTCACGCAATCCGGCCTTCATTGGGGAATCCTGATTGCCGCCGCCTGTGTGCTCTGGTTTGCGTTCCTCATGTCAAGGAGCGTGATGGGATTCGAGCTCAAGGCGGTCGGCCAGGGGCCGGATGCCGCGCGAGCATCGGGGATCAGCGTCCCCGGGATGATCGTCCTGGCGATGGTCCTGAGCGGCGGACTCGCGGGCCTGGCCGGGTCGGTCGAGGTGCTGGGAGTCCATCACAAGTTCTACGACCAGTTCAGCCCGGGATATGGGTTCGACAGTATTGCGGTGGCAATACTCGGCGGGAACACGGCCATCGGGACGGCCTTATC
Organism: Armatimonadota bacterium; assembly: GCA_035686805.1. Classification (GTDB taxonomy): domain Bacteria; phylum Armatimonadota; class UBA5829; order DTJY01; family DTJY01; genus DASRZD01. Next base: position 2,378 of record DASRZD010000297.1, on the reverse strand, counting down.
CGCATTGCTGTTCGGCGCATTGAGGAACGGCGCGATCGGTATGCAGCTCGCCACCAACACGCCGAAGGAGATCGTGACCCTCATCCAGGCGATAGTGATCGTGTTTGCGGGGATGCGACTGCTGGGCCGCACCCAGGCAGTTCCCTCCCCACCCGAGGGGGAGGGCCGGGGAGGGGGTCCGCATGGCTGACCTGGAACTCATCCGAAGCACCCTGCGCCTGGCAACTCCGCTGATCCTCGCCGCCATGGGAGGCATCCTATCCGAGCGATCGGGGGTCGTGAACATCGCCCTCGAGGGGATGATGCTCGCGGGCGCGTTCTTCGGCATGCTCGGCTCGTACTGGACCGGCAATCCCTGGATCGGGGTGACGCTCGGGATGGCAGCCGGCGGACTCCTCGGCCTGATCCACGCCGCCCTCACTCAGCGAACGAAGCTCAATCACATCGTGAGCGGGGTAGCGCTGAATATATTTGCCCTCGGGCTCACGACCTACCTCCTCAGGCGGGTTTTCACCCACGCCGGGAGTTCGCCGCCGGTCAACGGCCTGCAGAATTGGAGTCTGGGACTGGGCCGAATCCCGGTTGTGGATCAGGTCATCGGCGACCAGAATCCGCTCTTCTATCTGGCGGTCGTGATTGTCATCGGGCTGGGATTCATGCTCTTCCGAACTCCCATCGGCCTGAGACTCCGCTCTGCCGGCGAGAATCCCGAGGCGGCGAGATCGGCCGGGATCCGGGTCGGGATGGCGCGATATCTCGCCGTCACTGCAAGTGGAGTACTTGGCGGGCTGGCGGGCGCGTATCTCTCGCTCGGCCAACTCAATATGTTCGCCGAAGGAATGTCCGGCGGGCGAGGGTTCATCGCGCTGGCGGCGGTCATTTTCGGCAAGTGGAATCCCTACGGCGCGGCTGGAGCGGCCCTGTTCTTCGGGTTCTTCGACGCCCTCCAGATGCGCCTTCAGGGGCAGGCGATCCTCGGAATCACCATCCCATCCGAGTTCATGCTCATGCTCCCCTATGTCCTCACCATCATCGCCCTCGCCGGGTTCGTCGGGAAGGCGGTCGCCCCGGCAGCCCTCGGGAAGGAAGACTAGTGCCCCGATACACGGGGCTCACTGCGTCCCTTACCCACCGCCGGGCTTCGCGGATCGCCGTTGCTCCACTTCCCGGATGAGCCTCTGAGGGACCTTGATTTTCCCGGCCAGGAGGTCTTTGACGTATTGGGACTCCTGCGAGCAGATTTGTGACGAAACCGATTGGACATCCCATGGGTATGTTCCGGTGACAGCCTTTGTGCCTCCTGCAATCAGCACCCCGAGGATCGAGAGGAAGATAATCCCCCCGCCCATGACTCCCATCATCCGCCGCTGGAACTCCCGCTTGTCGGCGGCAGACTTGCTTATCTCTTCGCCTGCCGACTCAGCCGCCTGCCGATAGGCTCTCTTGTAGACCGCCTCCGCCTTCCACAGTAGAAGGGCTGCGGGGAACACGCATGCTGTGTATGAATACACGGAAGGGAACAGCCTTTCTGCAGTCAAGAACATGCCTAGAAGTGAAAGGGCGACAATGATGGGAAGGAACGCCAGCGCATACCACTTGATCAATCTGCCGGCATGGAAAGTATTTGTGGCCTCAGCGTAGACAGCCGACCCCGGACGGCCCCTGGACCACAGCACTAGCACTGCCCAACAGATGGCTACCAGGAACAGAAACCACGTAGCCGAGGCCGATACGAAAGCAGCCGGAATGAATGACGCCGCATGCTGCACTACTGCAGTCGCCAACCGCTCAGCCCCATGTTTTGCATAGTACCGGCCGCCTGCACTCAGGTAGTCCAGCCGAGCTTGCTCACGGGCAATACGGGCCAACCCCTCCTTTGAGCCTATGTCGGTGTAAATCTGCTTCTCAGGCTTCTGCTCGATCTTGAGGATAGCTGTTCCGACGAGCAGGCTGATGAGATTCGCGTTATCACGATCCATGAGTTTCCGTGCCATCTTCTTGGCCTGGTCCAGGGCCTCCAGGCCCTCGTCGGTCCGACCCTGTTTGTGGAGCTTGAGGGCATAGTCTCGGACTGCAACGGCTGTCCGCCTGCACACAGCATAGGTCTTGAAATCCAAGGCACTATTGACCGAAATTACCACAAGGTCGGCCTGGGAATCACCTTTCAGCGAAATAGGGTAATCGGTAAGATTCTTCCGGTAATTGGCGTCGGTCAACACGGCCAGCCCTTCGTCCATCGAGTCCCTGGACAGGGCATTGGACGCCAGGTAGTACATGGGGACTGCATTGTCGGCATCCAACTCCGCCGCTCGGCGCAGGGCCTGCTCGTCCGGCCCGAATGAGCCGAGCCTGAACTGAAGTCGGGCGCTGTTCGGATA
>DASRZD010000296.1:0-2971 GCA_035686805.1 Armatimonadota bacterium | reverse complement strand
CTCTATCAGCTCTGGCGAGTTCTACGACGAGGATCTTGAGCACGACACCCTGGCCCACGCCTCGACGGATACCTGGGAATGCTACTACGTCGATGGTTCTGGAAACGTCCGGTGGGTTGATTGTGAGGCCACATTCCCGGTCTATGCAATCGGTGGCGTCATCGCCTACAACAACGCTGGGACGCTCACGCCGGTAGCGAATAACAAGTACATCTGTTACCACGTCTTTTCCACCAATATCAAAACTGACGCTGGTGCGGACTACTATCCTGTCGTTACACCAGGAATTGCGGAGTACGGATCAAAGGCCGACGCGCAAGACGCTGCGCTTTCAGAAATCGCAAGCATCGACCTTGGCGGTTGGCCCAAAGAAGAAGTAATCCCGATTGCAACCGTCATCTACAAGCACCTATCGTCAATGGGTAACGGGGTAGAGGCGGCGACCCAATCCACTCTTGGCGGGGGTAACTTCATTGATTGGAGATTCACGTCCGTAAGTGGTTCTTCAACCAGCGTCAACGATCATGGAGCCTTGAGCGGATTGACGGACGATGATCACCCGTTATACGTGTTGGTTGATGGCACGAGGGCGATGACAGGCGACCTGTATCTCAGCGCAAGCGGAGGCGCGATCTACATTGAGGATTCACTGGCTGTCGATCAGGTCGCAGTGGAGATCCCCGGTGGCGGTCCGCAGCTCAATTTCGGCAATACAAACATCGACAGCTACTATTTCACCAACGTAGAACACCACTTCGACAAACAAGTGACCCTCGAAGGGGGCAACCTCTACATCGACAAGACCTCCGACCCGACAATCTTCCTGCGCGAAGGTGGCGACACGTCGAACTACTCTGCGCTCATCAATCCAGACGATGCACAGCTTCAAATCCAACACACTCGCGCATCTGGGGACTCGTTCATTGCGCTTGATCCTATTGTCGGCAGCGGGACCGATGACGCAGAGGTTAGGCTATTTCGGACAACCAATACGAACAACACAGTCGATCTCGTGCTTTATCAGGGCGATGGGACCGCCACAGTAGCGCATAGTTTTAGAGCCGACAGTGGCGACATAGACCTCTGCCAGCAGGGCGGTAGTGTCACTGTTTATGGAACCATATCCGGCGAAGAAAAAATCACAGTTACCGCCGCTAATTCGGATGATGGGTTTATCGCGCAGCGGTTCGAGACCAGCGCTGGCGCAGCAACCAACCTAATGAGAAAGGCAAGGGGGACCGAGGGATCAGAGACCGTCGTAGTAGACGCTGACAGGGTTGGGACGTTCTTGTTTCAAGGGCATGATGGTACTGGCTACATTGACTTGGCCCAGATCCAAGCTCGCGTGGATGGCACCCCAGGCACCAACGATATGCCAGGGAGACTTTCCTTTTTCACGACCTCTGATGGTGCCGCAGTTTCGGCAGAGAGGATGAGGCTCGGATCAGATGGCGGGATGATCATGTACGGCGGCTATATCCAGCTTCCCTACCTCGGTGCGGCACCGGCCAGCCCCGCCAATGGGATGATTTGGATGGAGAGCGACGGACTCCACATATACTATGCTGGAGCCGAAAAAACAGTAGCGGGGGTATAGATGGTACTGCACAAGAATCTTGTTACGACGAACCTCCACGTCCCCAAGGACCACACTCACGTCGAGGCCGACATCACGGATCTCCAGTCATACCTGACCCTGGCTGCCGGTGATCTTCGGTACGAGCCCATTGGCGGCGCCGGGGGCGCATATCTCCCGCTCGCTGGCGGCATCATGACCGGCGACATCGTCTTCGCTTTTGGTGAATATCTGGTCGGCACAACATCGGGGGCTGTCACGAAGGCGATCTGCGGGGTGAATGCCCTGGACGAGTGCTTCATTGGGCACACAGACCTCGTTGCCGATGTCGTGGGCTCAGCCGCCCGCCCGACCTACAACAGCGCAGCCCTCGCCCTCTTCTCTGATGTCAGTGCCGCTGTTGACGATGCCATTCCCCACTACTCGAAGGGCAGCGGAGACTTCAACGCGATCTTCGTCTACAACCCGGCCGTCACGTCGAACGGGACCGTGAAGGTTTCGTGCCGGGATCTGGTTCTCCAGATGCAGGGTGGCGTAGCATCTCCGTCGTACAACTTCTCTATCAGCAAGTCGACCCCTGTCGGGGCCGGTGGGTCTGACCCGACAGCGCAATATGTGACATTCACGGCAGCAGACGCAGGGGTCCAGCAAGTCTACGTTGAGGTCAGCGACGGAACGACGACTCTCACCGAAGTGATGCTCCCGATCACAGTTCTCTGATGGAGGGGGATTGAGAGGAGACGGTGTGCAAAGACGACAGGGCTCTAGTGGAGGTGAGAGACATGAGTGGCGATGAGCCAAAAACCAAAATCAGCTTCAACCCCACGATGGTTCAGTTTTGGGGGTGGTCACTTTTCAAGGCCGGGGCACTCATTATCGCGCTGTGGGGAGGCATTGCGTTTGTTGCTGATTATCAGTTTGAGCGCAGCCTCAAAATCTTCCACGAGAAGGCGAAGCCAGAGATCATCAAAGCGATTGAAAGCTCCGAGGTTCATTCTGAGGATCGCCTCAAAATCCATGCGGACCTACCGGCGCATAGTGGAGTGATCGAGCGAATTCACACTATCGAGACTGAAGTTAACGTTGCAGCGACAGAACGTGCTCAGATTCAATCGACGGTAGATAGCAACGCCCGAAAGTTGGATAGACTACTGGAGAATAGATAATGGGCGACCTTTCGACAAACTTCAGCAGGCACGAGTTCGCGTGTAAGTGCGGATGCGGCTTTGGGCTCGGCGACGGAGACGTTTCTTCTGTCCTAGTTGTGCTTTTGGAGAAGATCAGGGAAGATGTTGGAGGTCCCGTCCGCCTGAATTCGGGTTGTCGCTGCGAGACTCACAACAAGAATGAGGGCGGGGCGGAGTTTTCCACCCACCCACTGGGACAGGCTGCAGA
>DASRZD010000295.1:0-3253 GCA_035686805.1 Armatimonadota bacterium | reverse complement strand
GGGGATACCAAGACCATCAGGGTGCTCTTTGAGGCTGACAAACCAATCTCCGGCAAGGCGACCATCAGCATCCCCGAGGGCTGGCGGATTGATCATGCCTCCGCCGATCTCGAACTCCTGCCCGGCATTATGCCCTGGGAGCTTACGATCTCGGTCCCTGCCGACATCGAAATCCTGCACGAGACTAACCTCTTCGAGGTTCGGTTCAGCGACACACGCTACCGATTCGGCCTCGTTGGTGCGAGCGTCTGGCGGGTCTTCGGCCCGTTCTGGGAAAACTACCCGTCAATTCCGCCCGCCGGAGAGGACGATAGGGACCGAAAGGCTGATTACGGGCGACTCTATCACCTGAACACGCGGGTTGACCTGGAGAAGAAATACATGACCCTCGATGAGCTAACCGGCCCGCCGATCACCGGCGACGCCTCGAAGGAGGGTCGGACGGTCAACTTCTACGAGGACCTCATGTCGGTCAACGATGCGGTCGGCTTCCAGGGGCCATGCGCGGTCTACATGGTTCGGCGGATGATCTCGCCCGAGGATCGCAAGGTCGGGGTGCTCGTCGGCCACACGGATGCCTATCGCCTTTGGATCAATGGCGCGCTCGTCAGCAAGCGGGACAACGTGGATTGGTGGACCGCCGAGAATGCGCACATCCACGATGTGCCGATCCTCAAGGGCGAGAACACGATCATCGTGGAGCTGATCCGGCGCACCTCGGAGGCGAAATTCAGCATCCTCTTTGTGAAGCACGGCTCGTGCTCAGAGCATTTTACCGACTTCTCGAGCCTCAATCCGAGATGAAAATCTTCTTGCTAATCCTGGGGGTGGTTTTCTTGGCCAATGCATCTGAGGCCCTATCACCACAATTCTCCTTCAACTATGACGGAAAGCCTTTCGTCGCCAAACCCGCGAGTGCGTCGCAGAAGCTCGATAAGAACCGAACTCAGCGGACGTTGACCTATTCGGACACTAAGACCAGCCTCGTCGTCCGATGCGTCGCCATCGAGTACAGCGACTTCCCCACCATCGAGTGGACGGTCTACTTCAAGAATACCGGCACTGCCGATACGCCGATCATCTCGGACGTATTGCCCCTCGACATGCGCCTGGAGGGCAAGGACTTCGTCCTCCACCATCACAAGGGGACGAGCGTCGCGCCCGATGACTTCGCGCCGATTGACACTCCCCTCAAGCCCGGTGACAGCCTGCGATTCGCCCCGCCGGGTGGTCGCCCGCTCGGCCTGGTGTTTCCCTACTTCAACATCGAACTAGATGGCGGAGGGGTGATCGCGGTCGTCGGCTGGCCGGGTCAATGGATGGCCGAGTTCAAGCGCGACGAGAAAGGCCTGACCGTTCATGCCGGCCAGGAATTGACTCATTTTAGGCTCCACCCCGGCGAGGAAGTCCGCACCCCGTTGATCGTCCTGCAGACATGGAAGGGCGACCGCGTCCATTCGCAGAACGTCTGGCGGCGATGGATGATCGCCCACAACCTCCCCAGACCCGGCGGCAAGCTCCCCGCGCCAGGGATGCCCGCCGTCAGCGGAAACCACTATCCCGGCCTGCTCTGCAATCAGGCGGACGAGATACTCTTCATTGACGGCTACACGAAGGAAGGCATCAAGCTCGATTACTGGTGGATGGACGCCGGCTGGTATCCGAACAAGGGTGATTGGACGTCCACCGGCACGTGGGAGGTTGATACCACTCGCTTCCCAGGTGGACTTCGCGCAGTCACGGATTACGCGCGGTCGAAGGGCATCAAGAGCATCGTCTGGTTCGAGCCCGAGCGAGTGACCCCCGGCTCCTGGCTCTATGAGACTCATCCCGAGTGGCTCCTGGGCAAGGAAGGGCAGAAGCTCCTCAACCTCGGCAATCCCGAGGCGCGCAAATGGGTCACCGACCACACCGACAAGCTCATGACCGAGCAGGGGATAGATGCCTACCGCCAGGATTACAACATTGATCCGCTCGGGTACTGGCGGGCGAACGATTCGGATGACAGGCAGGGGATCACCGAGATTAAGTACGTCACGGGCTACCTCGCCTTTTGGGATGAGCTTCGTCGCCGGCGTCCGAACATGCTCATTGATTCCTGCGCCTCGGGCGGGCATCGGAATGACCTGGAGACCATGCGCCGGAGCGTCCCCCTACTGAGGAGCGACTACATCTTCGATCCCGTCGGGGAACAGGGTCACACCTACGGCCTGGCGTCCTGGCTGCCCTACTACGGCACGGGGTTCATCAACTTCGATACCTACATCTTCCACAGCACCATGTGCCCGAACACGACCCTGGGCTGTGACGTTCGCCGCACGGACATAGACTGGCCGCTCCTGCGCAAGTTGATCGCCCAGTGGCGGCAGGTGGCGGACTACTACTATGGCGATTACTACCCGCTCACGCCATACAGCCTCGCGAGCGACAAATGGATCGCATGGCAGTTCGACCGGCCCGACCTTGGCGAGGGGATGGTTCAGGCGTTTCGCCGGCCGGAGAGTCCTTATGAATCCTCCCGCCTCAAGCTCGTGGGGCTGGACAAGAACGCCCGGTACAAGCTCACCGACCTCGATTCCGGGGAGACCTCGGAGTTCACCGGCAAGGAACTCATGGACGGATACCTCGTCACATTGGAGAACCGGCCGTCCTCCGCGCTTATCGCCTACAAGAGGATCAAATGAACATCAAGCTGCTCTTGGCAATACCCCTGTTCGCGTGCGTATGTGGCTCATACGCCCAAGAGACAAATGTCGCTCTGGGTGGAATGGCGGTCGCCGATTCGGAATACGGCGGAGACAGCGCCGCCAAGGCGATTGACGGCAAGTGGGTCTTTCCCAGCGAGTTCGTCGGCTCGAACCGGTGGCACGCGGCCCTCGAGAAGCCCCATCCTCACTGGCTGTGGATTCGCTTTCGGCAACAGGCGCGCATTTCGCGAGTTGCACTTCACCTGGCGGATGTCCTCGGTCAGCCCCTCGATTTGGTGGGCGAGTATACCACCGACGGCGGCTTCACCTTCCAAGAGCTGTTCTCGACGACGGGCGGCGGCAAGTCTACTTTCGAGTTTGCCCCGGTCATGACGGACAACTTCCGGCTGAGGATCACGCGTTCTTCCAATGTGCAGAACCCCAACTATACTCAGGTCTCGGAGATCGAGGTCTTCGGCGAGTACGTGGTTCAAGAAAGGCCACCCATCGCTGCACAACCGCTGAAACTCCCTGGCCCCAAGTTGAAGTCCACGAAGCCGACCGGC